>NZ_MLHS01000034.1 GCF_001999335.1 Rodentibacter sp. Ppn85
AATTGCTCCACAAGTTTTAAACGATATTGAAAGGCTTCTTTCGTTTCCTCTTTATCTTCCATATCCGCCAACATTTCCGCTATCACATACTGTGCTTCCCGACTACCTAAATCCGCCGCTTTTCTTAAATAAGCATATTTGCCGTCTTTTTCCGTACGCACACCATAGCCAATATCCAAATAGCCATACAAATTATAATAAGCAGTGGCGGGTAACTGTTTTGCCAGTTCTTCATTCAGATTATGCACTTCCGTTTGTGGCATATCGCTGCTAATCCGTCCGCTTTGTAGCAGATATTGCAGCCGTACGTTGGCTTTATAATCGCCGTTTAGTGCTGCTATGCGGTAATAACGCGCCAGCCCGTTCCACACGTCATCGCCTTTCTCGCCCTCCCACATATTATGTAGGTCGTGATAAAGAGCATAGTTATAAAGCTGTTGGGTGTCTTCCGACAGAGGGGGGCGTTCCTCTTTCTTGCACGTAAATTCTAAGGCTGCCAGTTGTTCCAGTTTTGCCATGTTTGTTTTCCTCTGTTGTTCTTTTTGCTTGGCATATCAACGCTCCGGACGAGAACCGGAAGGCCCGCCACCCAGGGTTATCGGTATCGGGTTACATTCCAGATAACGGTATAGCCAAAACAAACCGATGATTGTTACGATGATAAACATCAATAAAATTTTTAAACATTTTTTCATTAATCAGCCCGACTTACTTTAGGATTAGGTCTAAAAAATTGGCGTAATGGATAAAGGGGCTTTATGTCCCCGTTCATTCTTGCCAATCTATTATTTCTCATTAATCGCCCCCATACATCAAATGCATTCTTTGCCACATTATAATTATACATACCCTCCGGATTGGCGGCGGCATTTTGCTTGGTATGTAAGTCCCATAACCGTTTACGTAAATCACGCGCCACCTCGCCCGCCTCCAAAATAATGCCCAATTCCGTATCTTTTTCCATACTACGCGTATTTAAGTTTGCCGAGCTGATAACGGTGAATACGTCATCAATAATGGTGACTTTGGAATGCACATAGACTTCTTGCCACGCATTATCCGCCACAAGGGTGCAAATATGCGCTTTAATGCCCGGCGTGTCGTCCAGTTCATAACCTAGTTTTTGGGTAAATTGGCGATCTTCTTCCGGTTCGGGAATTTCTTCCTGTTTTTTTATTTTACCTTCAGCTTCCTGTACCGCTCTTTTGTGCTTTGCAATTTCTTCATCAAGTGCCTTGACCCGCTCGGCGGTCGCTTTATCTAAGGGCGCCGGTATACCTAGCATACCGCGTATATTGCTATTGGCTAACGCCAGTTTCTCTCTTTCCGCTTCCAATTCTTCTACCCGCACCTTCTTCGCCACATTCGGCATCACATCCTGTCTGCCTAATAATTTCAACATATTATTGGTGGTCAGGGTCCCGTCACCAATAGCGCTGTCCGACGAGTTGGTCACGGTAAACCAGTGGATAGGGCCGGCTCTGCCTTTTCTCATGGTTTTCCAGTGCGATAAAAATTCTTCAACCAGTACCGGCCAGCGGAAATATTGGTTTTCCATGTAAAGATAACTGGTGGTCTGTTTAATAT
>NZ_MLHS01000035.1 GCF_001999335.1 Rodentibacter sp. Ppn85
TTGTACGGAAATAGAATTGTGGACGGTAACCTTTGAAGAATGGCGTATGACGCCCACCTTCATCTTTTGATAATACATAAACTTCTGATTCGAAATCGGTGTGTGGCGTGATTGAACCCGGTTTCGCTAATACTTGACCACGTTCAATCTCTTCACGTTTGGTACCACGTAATAACGCACCAATGTTTTCACCCGCACGACCTTCGTCAAGTAATTTACGGAACATTTCAACACCGGTTACGGTCGTTTTCGCAGTATCTTTGATACCCACGATTTCAACTTCGTCACCCGTACGGATAATACCACGCTCTACACGACCGGTTACTACCGTACCACGACCGGAAATTGAGAACACGTCTTCAATAGGAAGAAGGAACGGTTGGTCAATTGCACGCTCAGGCTCAGGGATGTAAGTATCTAAGTGGTTGGCTAACTCAAGGATTTTTTCTTCCCATGCCGCATCGCCTTCTAACGCTTTTAACGCAGAACCGCGTACGATTGGCGTATCATCGCCCGGGAAGTCATATTGAGAAAGAAGTTCGCGCACTTCCATTTCAACTAATTCTAATAACTCTTCGTCATCCACCATGTCGCATTTGTTTAAGAATACGATGATGTAAGGTACGCCTACTTGGCGACCTAATAAGATGTGCTCACGAGTTTGTGGCATCGGACCGTCGGTTGCCGCAACCACTAAGATTGCACCGTCCATTTGTGCCGCACCGGTAATCATGTTTTTAACATAGTCGGCGTGTCCCGGACAGTCAACGTGTGCGTAGTGACGGCTTGGCGTATCATATTCAACGTGTGAAGTATTGATGGTAATACCGCGCGCTTTTTCTTCCGGCGCGTTATCAATTTGGTCAAATGCACGAGCCGCACCACCGTAGTGTTTTGCTAATACTGTAGTGATTGCTGCTGTTAAAGTTGTTTTACCGTGGTCAACGTGGCCGATTGTACCCACGTTTACGTGCGGTTTTGTACGTTCAAATTTTTCTTTAGACATTGCTAATGTTTCCTAAAAGTGCGGTATAAAAACTAAGAACTTTATACCGCTATTATGTTACAAAAATATTATTTTTTACGCGCTTCAATGACTGCAGCTGCAACACTTGTTGGCGCTTCAGCATATTTTAACGGTTCCATTGAGTATGATGCACGACCTTGAGTTTGTGAACGTAAGTCCGTTGCATAACCGAACATTTCAGAAAGTGGCACTTCTGCATCGATTTTCACAACAAATTCGTTCGCTTCTTGACCGTTAACCATAGCACGACGACGGCTTAAATCACCGATTACATCACCCACATACTCAGGTGGCGTTTCAACTTCTACTTTCATGATTGGCTCTAGTAGAACCGGGTTTGCTTTTGCGAATGCAGCTTTAAACGCTAAAGATGCAGCAAGTTTAAACGCCAGTTCGGATGAGTCCACATCATGGTATGAACCGAAGTGTAAACGAACACCAAGGTCAACTACCGGATAACCCGCTAATGGACCGGATTTAAGTTGTTCTTGGATACCTTTGTCAACAGCCGGGATGTATTCACCAGGAATAACACCACCTTTGATTTCATTGACAAATTCATAACCCGGACCTTCCGGTTCTAACGGATACAAGTCGATAACAACATGACCGTATTGACCGCGACCACCGGATTGTTTCGCGTGTTTACCTTCAACATCATTCACACGGGTACGGATAGTTTCACGGTAAGATACTTGAGGTTTACCAATGTTAGCTTCCACTTTGAACTCACGTTTCATACGGTCAACGATGATATCTAAGTGTAACTCACCCATACCGGAAATGATGGTTTCACCGGACTCTTCATCTGTGTGTACACGGAATGAAGGGTCTTCTTGTGCTAAACGACCTAATGCAATACCCATTTTTTCTTGGTCTGCTTTAGTTTTCGGTTCTACCGCAACAGAAATTACCGGTTCAGGGAATTCCATACGCTCAAGAATAATTGGTGCATCAATTGCACACAATGTATCACCGGTTGTTACATCTTTTAAACCGATAGCCGCAGCAATATCACCTGCGCGAACTTCTTTAATTTCTTCACGTTTGTTTGCGTGCATTTGAACGATACGACCGAAACGTTCACGTTTTTGACGTACGGAGTTCAATACCGTATCACCGGAATTAATTACGCCTGAATACACGCGGAAGAAAGTTAAGTTTCCTACGAATGGGTCGGTCGCAATTTTGAACGCCAATGAAGAGAACGGCTCTTCATCGCTAGCATGACGTTCACCTTCAGTTTCATCAGGATTAATACCTTTAATTGCAGGAATATCCGTTGGTGCCGGTAAATATTCAACAACCGCATCAAGCATTGCTTGAACACCTTTGTTTTTAAACGCAGAACCACAGGTTACCAAGATGATTTCATTCGCCAATACGCGTTGACGAAGACCGACTTTAATTTCTTCTTCGTTTAATTCTTCACCACCAAGGTATTTTTCCATTAACTCTTCAGAGGCTTCAGCTGCCGCTTCAACAAGGTTTTGACGCCATTCTTCACAATCAGCAACCATACTTGCAGGAATGTCTTCATAGGTGAAAGTCATACCTTGATCAGCTTCATTCCAGTTGATCGCTTTCATTTTGACTAAATCAACAACACCGGTAAAGTTCTCTTCAGAACCGATTGGAAGTTGAAGAGGCACGGCATTCGCACCTAAACGAGTTTTTAGTTGGTCAACCACACGCAAGAAATTTGCACCGGTACGGTCCATTTTGTTAACGAACGCGATACGTGGAACTTCGTATTTATTAGCTTGACGCCATACGGTTTCAGACTGAGGCTGAACACCGCCCACCGCACAGTAAACCATTACGGCACCGTCAAGAACACGCATAGAACGCTCTACTTCAACAGTAAAGTCTACGTGTCCCGGAGTGTCGATAACGTTGATACGGTGTTGTGGAAATTGTTGAGACATACCAGACCAGAAGGCTGTAGTTGCCGCAGAGGTGATGGTAATACCGCGCTCCTGCTCTTGTTCCATCCAGTCCATTGTTGCCGCACCATCGTGTACTTCACCGATTTTGTGGCTCACACCTGTATAGAATAAGATACGTTCAGTAGTAGTTGTTTTACCTGCATCAATATGCGCACTAATACCAATATTGCGATATCTTTCAATAGGAGTTGTACGTGCCATTATTATAACCTTGTTTAGTTTAATATATGTTTATATAAGGGTAAGGCTTCATCAATGATGAAGCCCTTTAAATTCAAAAGCTTATTACCAACGATAGTGAGCAAATGCTTTGTTAGCTTCAGCCATACGGTGAACGTCTTCACGTTTTTTCACTGCTGCGCCTTTGTTATCAGAAGCATCCGATAATTCGTTTGCAAGACGTAAAGCCATTGATTTATCACCGCGTTTACGTGCAGCTTCAACAATCCAACGCATACCTAATGCATTACGACGAACCGGGCGCACTTCAACCGGCACTTGGTAAGTAGAACCACCAACACGACGAGATTTAACCTCAACGGTTGGACGCACATTTTCAAGTGCAATTTCAAACGCTTCTAAAGGTTCTTTACCTGTACGCTCGGCTAAAGTTTCTAACGCACCGTAAACGATTGATTCAGCGACGGATTTTTTACCGTCAACCATGATTACATTAATAAATTTTGCAAGTAATTCTGAACCGAACTTCGGATCTGGAAGAATCTTGCGAGGTTCAATACTACGACGACGTGGCATTGCGAATTTCTCCGTATTTTAATCTTCAGGATATCCAAAACCCATCAGCAATATTTCTCATTGAGAAACTTTGCAGCGCAAAGCGCTTTATTGACTGGAGTTTATGGTTTAAATTGTTTTGCTAATTTAGACGTTTGGCCTTACTTAACGGAGAACCATTAAGCTTTAGGACGTTTAACGCCGTATTTAGAACGACCTTGTTTACGATCTTTAACGCCGGCACAGTCTAATGCACCACGTACGGTGTGATAACGCACACCCGGTAAATCTTTAACACGACCACCACGGATAAGCACAACACTGTGCTCTTGAAGGTTATGACCCTCACCACCGATATAAGACGTCACTTCAAAACCGTTTGTTAAGCGGATACGACATACTTTACGTAACGCTGAGTTCGGTTTTTTCGGAGTTGTAGTATATACACGAGTACATACACCACGTTTCTGCGGGCAAGCCTCTAATGCAGGAACGTTGCTTTTTACAACCTTTTTCACACGCGGTTTGCGTACTAGCTGGTTGATAGTTGCCATTAAAAAAGCTCCAGTTTAAATGTTATTCAATAATAGAATGTTGTTCAAAAAATCTACTTCAATACAGAAATAGACGCTGAATTCTAATGATTTTGTTGGCTATTGTCAATCATTAAACGGAAATAGGATCCCTGAAAGATCCTTGACGAGGAGCGCCCTTTAAGAAGTTGCTAAAATGCTCTCTTCGTTGCCGAAAGTTTCTTAAACATCCCACACTAATATTTTAATGTTACCCGGAGTGGAGTGAAAAAGATAAGAATCCGACTTTTTATTGGATAATTAGAAAGATTTGGAAGGTAAATTTTACTCGAATTTTTTGATGATTGATTTCCTGCGTGATTATCGCCATAATCCCACGTCGATTTACACAAATATCCTTTACTGAATCAGGATCAATAAACCAGAGAAATAAAATGCCTCAAAATCAACCGCACTTTTATCGTGGTCGCTTTTCTGTTGCTCCAATGCTTGATTGGACAACACGTCATTGCCGTTATTTTCACCGTCAATTTTCTCAACACGCCTTGCTTTATACGGAAATGGTAACGACTTCAGCAATTATTCATGCCAAATATGATCTGTTGGATTTTGATCCCTGTGAGAATCCGCTCGCGCTACAATTAGGCGGAAGCGATCCCGAGCAACTCAAACATTGCGCAAAACTGGCGGAACAGCGCGGTTATCATGAAATTAATCTTAATGTAGGCTGTCCTTCCGATCGCGTACAAAACGGAATGTTTGGTGCTTGCTTAATGGCAAAAGCCGATTTGGTTGCAGAATGCATCGCACAAATGCAAAGCGTAGTTAAGATTCCTGTCACGGTAAAAACCCGTATTGGTATTGACGATCTCGATAGTTATGAATTTTTATGTGATTTTATCGAAAAAGTTCGGAATAAAGGCTGTCAGGAATTTATTATCCACGCACGCAAAGCTTGGCTTTCCGGTTTAAGTCCGAAAGAAAATCGTGAAATTCCACCACTTGATTACGAACGCGTATATCGGTTAAAACGCGACTTTCCGCATTTGACTATCGTGATTAACGGCGGTATCAAAACCATAGAAGAAATGAAACAACATTTGCAATTTGTCGATGGTGTAATGGTGGGACGTGAGGCTTATCAAAACCCAAGTTTACTCGGCATTATCGATCAAGCCTTATTTGATCCCGGTATGCCAATCGTTACCCCACGAGAAGCGGTGCTGGCAATGCTGCCTTATATTGAAAAACAACTCAGCCAAGGTGTATATCTCAATCATATTATCCGTCATATGCTAGGTGTATTTCAGCATTGTAAAGGAGCTCGCCAATGGCGCCGTTATTTAAGTGAAAACGCATTCAAACAAGGAGCAGGGATTGAAGTTATTGAAACAGCGCTTAGTTTTGTTGAAAATTAAAACCGAAACTAAAATTGCTGCACATTCCACAAATTTTAATTTTTTTCTTTCTCTTTACCTTTATTTATACTATAATCGCACGCAAGATTTGAGAGGGAGATCAGCGTGTTTCTTGGAATATCAAGTCTTACACTTCTTGGCATCTCGAGTCTCCTCTTCTGTTTATAAATTCTAATTTAATCCTGTTTTATTTTTTTAATTGGTCTTAACTGCATTAGTGGTTTTACATGGATGTTAAAAAAACAAAAGTGCGGTTAGAAATAACCGCACTTTCTTACTGACATATCACTAACTTCGTTTTAGCATTTTGTAAATATTGACAGATAGGAAACGGCACTTCATCTGTAAACAGATATTCCACATCCCCCAATTCCCCTAAGCGGACGATTGCTTGTCGGGTAAATTTTGAATGATCGGTCACCAACAATGTTTGGCGTGAACTTTCCATAATCGCACGTTTTACTTGCACTTCGTGATAATCATAGTCCAATAAAGAGCCGTCTTCATCAATAGCACTGATACCAAGAATACCGAAATCTAAACGAAACTGGGAAATAAAATTCACTGTAGCTTCACCAATAATTCCCCCGTCTGTCCGTAGCGAACCGCTCGCCATAGTAATATCAAAACTTTCATTTTGGCGGAGCAAATGGGCTGCATTCAAATTATTCGTAACAATACGCAAAGATTTGTGATCAAGCAATGCGTTTGCTACCGCTTCCGGTGTCGTGCCGATATCAATAAACAACGAAGCGCCATTCGGAATAAGTTTTGCAACTTCTTGGGCAATGCAATTTTTTTGTGAAGAAAAGAAGTGTTTGCGTTCAATATAATCGGAATTTTCTGCGGAAGAAGGAGAGGCTGCGCCACCATGATGACGGCGAATAAAATTCAATTCTGCAAGAACATTCAAATCTCGCCGGATTGTTTGCGGACTTACATCCAGTCGGATGACTAAATCTTCCGTACTCAAATAACCATGCTGATTGACAAGCTCCATAATTTTTTGATGGCGAATGGATTGTTTCATATCGTGTCCCTTAAATAAATAGCGCTGTTACTCTACCCGATTCAAATAAATTTTACTATCAATAAATCCCCAAAATAATCCAACTATAAAACCTGAAATATGGGCGGCATTACCAATATAAACACCAAATAAAGGGCTAATAAAGCCAAAGATAAGCCCCACGAGTAACATTGTAAAAAAACCCTTCGGCAAATTGAAAATATTAGCATTCAGTTTATCCACTACAAAGACATAACCCAATACCGCATACACCACACCCGATAATCCAAAAAAGTCCGCACCTGAAAAATAATTTTGTACAATACCGCTCACAATGGCAGAAACTAAAAAAATAAGAAAAAGCTTTCCACCGCTAAAATAGCGTTCAATCACACGACCAAATAACCAAAACCATGATAAATTTGCAATAATGTGAATACCTGACAAATGCACGAAAGTATGTGTGATATAACGCCAAAGTTCCCAATCCTGGTCAAAATAAACAGGATAATGAAAGATTTCCATAATACTTTCTTCAAAGCCGAGCTGTTGTAATAAATACACAATAACGCAGATCGCGGTAATAATGTGTAACGGTGTAAAATAACCAGATAAATCAGAATTTTTCATAAAAATAATACGTCTCTTAATCAACTCTCAGTACAGTAAAAAATGATTATCGTAAATCTTCCAAGGAATTAACATTCGTAAATCGCCCTTCATTTGTTGTAAACTTCACCGGGATCCCTTTATTTTCCCGCATAAATTGCAACAACCGCCGTTCACCGGAGGCAAGGTAAGTCCGTAATGCCTTTTTTAATTCGACCGACATCAAACAAAATGTGGGATGTTCCCTTTCTTCATCGCAAGCATAAGCAATCAAAGTGCGGTCATTTTCCAACGCACTTTTGAGTTTTTCGAGTAAATTTTTAGGGAAAAAAGGACTATCGCAAGGTGTGAACAAAACAAAATCCGCCTTGGCTTTTTCAAGCCCGCTTAACATACCGCTTAGCGGGCCCTGAAAATCAGCTAATTCATCGGCAAAAACAGGAAAACCGAATTTTGCGTATGCGGCTTGGTTTCGATTGGCATTAATGGAAATATTCGTAATTTGTGGTCGTAAGCGTTCAATCATATATTCGATCAAAGGCTTACCGTACAAAACCTGTAAACCCTTGTCGCGCCCTTCCATTCTGCGAGCTTTTCCACCCGCTAAAATCACCGCACTTATCGTTGACATATTTTATTCTGTGAAAATTTGCAGTATCATGCGCCTATTTTTTACGATTAAAAAGAAAATAGCAATGAAATGTAAGCGTTTAAATGAAGTTTTGGAACTTTTACAACCTTATTGGTCTAAAGCCCCAGATTTGAGTTTGATGGAAATCTTACAAAAAATCGCCGATGAATCCGGTTTCCAAAAACCGCTAAATGAGTTGACCGATGAAGTCATTATTTATCAGCTCAAAATGGATGGAATGAATAAGGACGAGCCCATTCCCGGCATCAAAAAAGATTATGAAGAAGATTTTAAAACCGCGCTGTTAAAAGCCCGCGGCATTATTAAATAAGGAAAAAACAAATGAAAAAATTTTTACTCGCATTAGGCGCGTTAATTTCTGTCAATGCCTTCGCCACCGATTTACAAGAAGGTAAACAATATATCCAGGTAAGCCAACAACCGGCAATGCAAAAAGAAGTGATTGAATTTTTCTCTTTTTATTGTCCTCATTGCTATTCCTTTGAAATGGAATATAAAATTCCTCAACAAATCAAAGACGAATTGCCTGAAGGTGTCGCATTTAAACAATATCATGTGAGTTTTTTAGGACGTCAGTCTGAAAACCTAACCCGTGCTTGGGCGCTGGCAATGGCATTGGGTGTAGAAAATAAAGTCAAAATACCTTTATTTGAAGCGGCGCAAAAAGATCGTTTAAAATCAATGGACGATATTCGCGCGATCTTCTTAGATAATGGCATTACAGCGGAACAATTTGATGGAGGAATCAATAGTTTTGCGGTAAACGGCTTAGTGAACAAACAAACCAATGCAGCCCAGCAATTCGGTGTACGTGGCGTGCCGGATTTTTATGTAAACGGTAAATTCCGAATTAACCCTGAAGGATTAAATTACGATAATTTCGTTAAGGATTACGTGGAAACCGTAAAAGGTTTATTGCAAAAATAGCGAAAAATTGGTTTAATGCCAGCCCTTTTTAAGCAATCAAAGAAAGAGAGATGATCATGGCTGCAAGTTTTAGCGTTACCCGTCGTTTTTTTGACGACAAAAACTATCCGCGCGGATTTTCGCGTCACGGTGATTACACCATCAAAGAATCACAAGTGCTTGAGCAATACGGACAAGCATTCAAAGCATTGGATTTAGGTGAGCGTGAACCGGCAACAAAAGAAGAAAAAGAGTTTGTTGCATTCTGTCGCGGAGAACATGCACCGGAAACTTTCTTTGAAAAAACATGGCATAAATACCGCACCCGCATAAACACCACCAAACGTGTTTATACCCTCTCCGGTGATGTGAGTGAAGCCGCTTCCGGCGGTGATGATTATTCCGGCGAATAAAATTAACGAGACAAGGCAGGCGGAAGTCTGCCTTTTGTTTATTTTATAAATTGCTTTAACCCCATACAGTTGGACTCAACGAATGCAACTCCCCGTTTCTCAATACACCGAATTACTACAAAAAAAACAAGAAAAACTGACCGCACTTTTGCGCCCGTTTAACGCACCAACAATTCAAGTGTTTGATTCACCGACCTGCCATTATCGTATGCGGACGGAATTTCGTATTTGGCACGAACAGGATGATTTTTATCATATTATGTTTGATCAAACCACCCGCAAACCTTACCGTGTGGACGAATTTCCCATTGCTAGCCGGCTGATTAATCAAGTGATGCAAACCTTGCCTTCCTTGCTGAAACAACAAGCGGTTTTGCACAAAAAACTGTTCCAAATTGATTATCTCAGCACTTTAAGCAATAAAATTATCGTCAGTCTTTTATATCACAAACCGCTTACGGAAGAATGGCAACAATCAGCGGCAAAATTAAGAGAACAGCTTATTGAGCAAGGCTTTGATGTTCAATTGATTGGCAGAGCAAGCAAACAAAAAATTTGTTTGTCGCAAGATTATATCGATGAAGAGCTACCTATTGCAGGGCAAAACTATGTGTATCGCCAAGTGGAAAACAGTTTTACCCAGCCTAACGCCGTGGTAAATTGCAAAATGCTGGAATGGGCGATAGATTGTACAAAAGGGAGTGAGGGCGATTTGCTCGAACTTTATTGTGGCAATGGTAATTTCTCCATTGCCTTGGCACAAAATTTCCGCAAGGTCCTTGCCACGGAAATAGCAAAACCGTCAGTGGCAGCCGCACAGTTTAATATCGCAAAAAATAACGTCAATAATTTGCAGATTATTCGTATGTCAGCGGAAGAATTTACCCAAGCGATAAATGGTGTGCGAACCTTTAATCGATTAAAAGACATTGATTTAACCGCTTACGAATGTCATACCATTTTTGTCGATCCTCCTCGTGCCGGACTTGATCCTAATACCGTAAAATTAGTACAAGGTTATGATCGTATTTTATATATTTCATGCAACCCTCATACTTTATGTGATAATTTGCAAGAACTGTCAAAAACGCATCGTATTGAAAAAGCGGCGTTGTTCGATCAATTCCCTTACACTGATCACATGGAAAGCGGCGTATGGCTGATTCGCAAGTAAAGATTCGGATAATTTCCGAATCTACGGAAAAAACGCTCGAAAATTTAACCGCACTTTGTGGCGCAATGAGCATTATCCATGATGATCAAAGCCCGCTTGCCCTAGTCCAAACGGATGAACGTTTGGAGTTACGCAAATTAGACGAACCCAAGCTTGGTGCGGTGTATGTGGATTTTGTGGGCAGTACAATGACACATCGGCGAAAATTTGGCGGCGGGCGCGGCGAGGCGGTAGCAAAAGCGGTGGGAATCAAAGGGAATGAATTCCCTACAGTAATTGATGCCACCGCAGGATTGGGGCGTGATGCCTTCGTCTTAGCCGCCATCGGCTGCCAAGTGCGTTTAGTAGAACGTCACCCCGTTGTCTATTTGTTATTGCAAGACGGCCTAAAGCGAGCCTATCAGGATCAAGAGATCGGTGAAATGTTGCGACAAAATTTGCGTTTATTAAATGTTCGTCATATTAATGAATTAAATCCCGAAACGGATTTTGCCGATGTGGTATATCTTGATCCGATGTATCCGCACAAACAAAAATCCGCTTTGGTGAAAAAAGAAATGCGTGTGTTTCAGCATTTAGTAGGAGCGGATTTGGATGCGGACGAGCTGCTTGCCCCTGCGTTACAATTAGCCCGAAAACGTGTGGTGGTAAAACGTCCTGACTATGCGGAATTTCTCACCAAAAAACAACCGCACTTTTGTCGTGAAACGAAAAATCACCGCTTTGATATTTATTTGGGAGAAGCACTATGCTAAAAGAAAGTGCGGTTGTCATCAGCTATGAAAACGGAGTGGCAAAAGTAAAATGTCAATCCCAAAGTGCCTGCGGACAGTGTGCGGCAAAAAACAACTGCGGCACTTCCAGCCTTTCCGAGCTCAATGGCAAACGAGGGGAACATATTTTTAATGTGGAAACCATGATGCCGTTACGCGAAGGGCAAGTGGTGGAAATTGGCTTAGAGGAAAAATCAATGTTGTTTTCCGCATTATTCATGTACATCGTACCGCTTGTTGCTTTGCTTGTGGCAACGGTATTATCCGATTACATCAGCGAAAATGAATTGATCCGAGCCCTCGTTATTCTTCTTTTTACCGCCCTTTCTTTTGTTCTCATTAAGCGCTATACAAAAAAACTAGGGAGACAAACAGAATTTCAACCGGTCTTATTACGTGTACTTTCTTGAAAATGTAGAAAAATTTAACCGCACTTTTAATTTTTTCTGCGACGCTCCTCGCAAATTTAAATACTTGGTAAAGTAAAAAAACATAAGATTAAGCAAAATTCCGTTTTTCTTAAAAACGGAGAAAACAATGTTTAATTTATTCCGAGTACCCATTGAGAAAAGCTCATTATCAGCTTGGTCAAAATTAACGGATAATATTGCAAAAGTTGCTATTCTGGCTATGCCTGTTATACTCTACGGCGAGCATTCCCTTGTTTTTAAAGGGATGAATATTAGTTTTTTGTGTATCATAGCTTATGTCTTTTTAGCGATGGGGCGTGTGTTCCGTAAATTATCGGAGGATAAATAATATGTGGCTCACAATTGGTCTTGGTATTGTTGCACTGATTGGTATCGCAGGACTTATTTTTGCAAACTATCTAGCAAAAAATTCTCAATAAAATATTAATCAACCCCGAGCTTTCGGGGTTTTCATTTTATTAAACGTAAAAAAGTGCGGTTGTTTTTAAGGCTATTTTTATGATAACTAAAATTCCTCTTCTCGGTATCACCGGTTATAGCGGCAGTGGTAAAACCACATTATTAGAAAAACTCATTCCAGAATTAATCGCTCGCGGAATCCGTGTTTCCGTGATTAAACATAGCCATCATAATGCGCAGGTGGATAAAGCAGGGAAAGACAGTTGGCGAATGAAAGAAGCCGGCTCCGCCCAAGTCATGATGGCTTGCGATAGCCGTTGGGCGATGATGACGGAAACCTCGGTGCCCTTATCGCTGGATTATCTTGCCCAACAGTTTGATGGAACATTAGCGGATTTAATTCTCGTGGAAGGATTTAAACAAGAACCGATCCCGAAAATTCTTTTACATCGACAAGAAATGGCGAAATCCTTACCGGAAATAGACGGCTATGTCCTTGCCCTTGCCACCGATTATTCCCTTGAAACCGACCGCACTTTGTTAGATATTAATAGAATTCCACAGATTGCCGATTTTATTGAAACTTGGCTCCGCTCATAGGATAAAAATGAAGAATGAGAGAACTTATCGGGGTTTGGCTTGGGTGGCTGCAATGGCGCTTTTTATGCAAAGCCTTGATGCGACTATCTTAAATACCGCCTTACCGGCAATTTCTGCTGATTTACATGAGCCAGCGTTTGAAATGCAAATGGCGATCATTGCTTATTCCTTAGCCGTTGCCTTGTTTATTCCCCTCACCGCATGGGCTGCGGCAAAATTCGGTACGCTTACAGTGTTTCGCAGTGCCGTCTTTATATTTGTATTGGGCTCGGTAGCTTGTGCTGCTGCGCCTAATTTGGACAGCCTCATTCTTGCGCGGATTATTCAAGGTATTGGCGGGGCATTTATGATGCCGGTCGCCCGTTTAGCGATTATTCAATCCGTTCCTAAATATCAACTCCTCAATGCTTGGAATTTAATGGCAACCGCCGGTTTAATCGGGCCGATTTTAGGGCCAATCCTAGGAGGCTGGTTGGTGATTCATGCAACTTGGCACTGGATTTTTTTAATTAATATTCCCATTGGCGTATTAGGTATTTGGGCTTCCGGTAGGGTGATGGACAATATTAAAGGCGATGAAGAAAAGCTGGATTGGGCAGGCTTTTTATTATTCGCCTTTGGCTTAGTAGGATTAACGCTCGGTTTGGATTTACTGGGTGAAAGTCGGCAAAATTTGCTTATCACTTATAGTGCGCTTGTTCTCGGTATCGGCTTGTTGGCAATTTATGTGACTTATGCAAAAGGAAACGAACGGGCAATTCTACCGCTTTCCCTATTTCACACACGAACCTTTAGTCTAGGCATACTGGCTAATCTATTTATTCGTTTATCCGCTTCGGGTGTGCCATTTTTATTACCGTTAATGTTTCAACTTTCCTTTGGTTATAGCGCTGAAATGTCAGGTTGGTTGCTTGCCCCCATTGCATTAATGTCAGTGATATTTAAAACTGTCATCGGGCATATTCTTAATCAGTTTGGCTATAAAACGACGCTAATTTCGTCCGCACTTCTCATGGCGGTGGGAATCATTTCAATGGCATGGCTCAATAATCAAACCTCTCTTGGCTGGATTGTCTGCAATTTAATGTGGTATGGCGCTTGTATGTCTATGATTTTCACTGCCGTGAATACATTAGCTGTAAGTGATCTTTCTCAAGCACAAGCCGGTGCAGGATCAACGGTACTCAGCATTATCCAACAAGTAGGCATCGGTTTTGGTATTGCTGTCTCATCCATTATTTTAAATTTTTATCGTCAACTTTTTGGTAATGAAAAGGAATTATTGCAACAAGCTTTCAGCTATACATTTTTGACCTTATCAATCTTCTCTATTGCATTAGTCTGGATATTAGCCAAGCTACGTAAAACAGACGGCGATCATTTGCGTAAATCATCTTAGATTGGTTAAACTTGATAATCTTTGATTTATGGTTATTTTTTCTATATTCAATGTTAAAAATAAGCTATCATCCGCAAGGTTTTACGTAACCAAAGGGGGCTTTCTTGAGCCTATGTCTTGATGACTTGAAACGATGTCTAATAGTTTAAAGGATATTTATGAATAAAGTTTTTAGGGTTATTTTTAATCACGTCACTCAAACTTGGATCGCTGTATCAGAGTTAGCGAAAGGGTATTGTAGATCTTCTTCCAATAATACCTTGAATTTTCGGACAGAAGAGAGGATTGCTTCAAACATAAAAACTATAGCAATAACATCGGCTATGATGATGGCTATTACTCCAAATGCTTTTGCTGTTACTGCCGGCAGTCAAGAAATTAAATGGGAAAAATTCCAAGGTACTGCAATTGCAGGGGGGGAGGCAAATGGTGATACTAATTCTATTGCAATAGGACGAGCAAGCGACTTATCCGTCACAGATCATAATGCTAAAGCCCTGGCACCGGGAGCTATTTCTATTGGAACAAGGTCTATTGTTAAGTCAAGGACAGGTGTTGCATTAGGTTATGGCACAAGTGTTTCTGGCGGTACTGGTTCTATTGCATTAGGTACTACATCTACTGCTAACGGCGAAACTGCTACAGCAGTGGGTGGAAATGCCAATGCAACCGCTAAAGGGGCGGCCGCCTTAGGGGCAAAAACCACAGCAAGTGGTGAAGGTACAACGGCAGTTGGCTTTTTATCTAAAGCAACAGCAGCGGGTGGTACAGCCATTGGTATGAATACTAGCGCAGGAACTGGTATTGCGATTGGTCGAAATGCCTCTGCATCAAATGGTCATACCGATAAAGCTAGTGTAGCAGTTGGAGCAGGCGCTACTGCAAATGGTGAATTGGGAACGGCGATTGGTACAAATGCTATTTCAGAAAGAGGTGAAACTGTAGCTTTAGGTGCAAATTCATTTGCAGGAGGTCAATGGCAAGACCACGGTGTTGCATTGGGTGCGAAGTCTAAAGCGAACCATCAAGATGGGGTTGCATTAGGTTATGGATCTGAAACGGAACAAGCGAAATTTTCACAGAATTTAAGTGTCAAGGACGATTTAGGTCAAAATATAAACTCTACCAATTTTGCTGGGGTTTCTGTGGGAGGAGATCCAGCATATAATAACAGAACAAAAGTGGTATCTGTTGGTAACGAAACAACAAAACGTCAAATTATTAATGTTGCTGCCGGGAGAGTATCAGAAGGGTCAACTGATGCAATTAATGGTAGCCAACTTTATCAGGCGATGAAACACACGGGTTTTAATATCCAACAAAACGGCACAACCAAATCCAGAATTAATAATGATGGTTTAGTCAATTTTATCGATGGAAACTATACTACCTCTGAGATTACTGATGGGGAGAATAGTGCATCGGTTAAAGTGAATGTGGTAACACAAAATATTTCTACTGATGCGAAAGGTGTGACCAGCGTTTCAGGTACATCAGGTTTAACTACCGCTAAAACCGTATCAGATGCGATTAATAATGCACTCAACAATTCTAGTTTCTTGCTTAAAGCTAATGATGATACCGGTGAGAAGATCACCCGAAATGGTTCCATTAATATTACCCAAGGTAAGAATATTAATATAGAGCGTAACGGTAGTACAATTACAGTTAAGACCGTTGATAATCCCAAATTTACTCAAGTCGATGTAAGCAATAAATTAAATGTTGCCGCCGGTGGATCATTGACAGTATCAGGCACATCAAATTTACGCGGCAATATTCTACTTGGAGGGGAAGGGAAAACAATTACTTTCCAAGGAAGTTCCTCCGTAGATATGGGCAATAATAAGATCACCAATGTAGCAAATGGTACTGCCCCAAAAGATGCGGTGAATAAAAGCCAACTTGATGCGGTAAACATGATTGCAACTACGGCTAACAACGCGGCGAATGCAGCGAATACAACAGCAATAAACGCCAATAACACCGCAAAAGCAGCTAACGAAACAGCGAATACTGCATTAGATAAAATCAACCAAGGCTGGAATATCAATACTGGCAAGGTTGAGGGTGGTAATGTAGTAGGTAATGATTCGACTAACGTTCAGATGGGTGATACGGTAAATGTCATTGCCGGAAAAAATCTTAATATCACTCAAAGTGGTAAAGATATTATATTATCTGTTAACGATTCACCGAGTTTTACAAATGTTACTACAACCAACTTGACTGCAACTAACGGCACGATCACCAACTTGAATTCAACCAACGGTACATTTAGCAATAGCTTGGTATCTACAGGGAATACGATTCTGTCGGGTAATACCAACGTAGGCGGTGAAGGGAAAACCTTTACGGTTGCGAATGGCACCAAATTGGATATGGGTGGCAATGTTATCAGCAATATCACTGACGGAAATATCTCCGCAGGCAGTAAAGATGCGATAACAGGAGGTCAGTTACACACGACAATTCAGAATATCACGAATAGCCTGACCAATCAAGGAATGAATTTTACGGGAAATAATGGTGAAATTATTATGCGTAAATTGGGTGAAACACTCACGGTTCAAGGCAGCTTAGCAGCAGATAAAAAGGCAGACAGCAGCAACATTCGTACTATTTCAAATGCTACAACGGGCGCAATAGAGATCGTGATGGCGAAAGATCCAACTTTCCGTAACTTAAATGCAATGGGCAATGCGACAGTCGGTGGCGATTTAAGCGTAAATGGCACGACAACGACTAAAGATTTGAATGTGACAGATAGCGCAATAATCAAAGACTTGAATGTAACCAATAACGCTAATATCGAAAAAGATTTGACGGTGAAAGGTAGCTCTACCGTTAAAGGTAATGCTACCTTCGAGAAAGACACCCTCACCAAAGGTAACGCAACCGTTAATGGTGACAGCTTAGTAAAAGGCAACTCAACAGTTTCAGGAAATTTAACCGTTGACAAAGATCTGAGAGTTGAAGGACAGACAATCTTACAAGATGTCACCATTCATCAGTCTTTAACTCTTGCAGATAATGCTAAAATTGATTTAGGCAATTCAGATATTGAAGGTAACTTTAATATTTATGGGGACTCTGGTAAAAAGACGCTCAGTCGAGCATTGACACAATTGCAAATGGAAGGCCCATTAGTTTATGTTGATCCTGAATCGGGTAAAGACGTTCAACGTCGAACAGACGTTGTAAGACTCAATAGCGGTTCGGACAAACCTGTACGGGTAACGAATGTCGCTGATCCTAAAGACGCCAGCGACGCGGTAAATCTCGGTTATTTTGACAAGAAATTGTCGCTAAATATGCGCGATGTGCATAATCGTATTAATCGAGTTGATCGCCGCTTACGCAGTGGTATTGCTTCCGCCGTTGCAATGAGCTTACTACCGCAATCTTATCGTGCGGGTGAAAGTATTGTGAGTGTTGGTGGCGGTACTTACCGTGGTGCATCGGCAATCGCAATGGGCTACTCCAGAGTGACCGACAACGGTCGCGTTATTATCAAAATCGGGGGTAGCGCAAACAACTCGGGCGATTATGCCGGTGGTGCAGCGGTTGGTTGGAAGTTCTAATTAACCTAAAAAGTGCGGTCAAAACCAACAGTGTTTTTTTGTAATATTTGTTTTGGCTACACTAAATTTGATATAAATAATGAGCGTACTTTGTACGCTCATTTTATAATCTGTAAACGATAATGCTGTTATTTTACGAAAATTTGGTATTCACTGTTGCTAAACTTAATTATAAATTGTTATTTATGAGCTTCTCATCAAGAACGATGTTTTCTGCCGCTCTAATTTAAAATGAGGATACAACTATGAAATTAAAAACAGGCCTAACATTTGTGGCTGCTTCACTACTTTTAGCAGCTTGTGATCAATCTGATTCCGCAAATAAAAATACGCAAACTGCAACCCCAAACACATCAAATAATACCTTCGTTTATTGTACGGCAAAACCACCATTAGGATTTAGTCCGGCATTGGTGATGGAAGGAACATCGTATAATGCAAGTTCACAACAAGTGTATAATCGCTTAGTGGAATTCAAAAAAGGCTCGACCGATATTGAGCCTGCTTTGGCAGAAAGCTGGGATATCAGCGATGACGGTTTAACCTATACTTTCCATTTACGCAAAGGTGTGAAATTCCACACTACCAAAGAATTTACACCAAGCCGTGATTTTAATGCAGATGATGTCATCTTTTCATTCCAACGTCAGTTAGATCAAAATCATCCTTACCACAATGTCTCAAAAGGAACCTACCCATACTTCAAGGCAATGAAATTTCCTAGTTTATTAAAATCTGTGGAAAAATTGGATGACAATACCGTTCGTATCAAGTTAAACAAAAAAGATGCGACCTTCCTAGCAAGCCTGGGTATGGACTTTATTTCTATTTATTCCGCCGAATATGCGAATGCAATGATGAAAGCCGGTAAGCCAGAAACTATTGATAATCGTCCTGTGGGAACCGGTCCGTTTGTATTTGTCGATTATAAAATTGATCAGGCGGCACAATATGTGGCAAATGAAAATTATTGGAAAGGACGTACGCCTCTCGATCGCTTAGTCATCAGTATCGTGCCGGATGCCACTACCCGTTATGCAAAACTGCAAGCCGGAACTTGTGATCTAATTTTATTCCCGAATGTGGCTGATTTAACAAAAATGAAAACCGATCCGAAAGTACAACTCTTAGAACAAAAAGGGTTGAACGTAGCATATATCGCATTCAATACGGAAAAAGCCCCGTTCGATAACGTAAAAGTTCGCCAGGCATTGAATTACGCTGTGGATAAAAAAGCTATTATTGCTGCGGTATATCAAGGTGCCGGTACACAGGCCAAGAATCCGTTACCACCAACCATTTGGGGCTATAACGATGAGGTTCAAGATTATCCGTACGATCCGGAAAAAGCAAAACAACTCTTAGCTGAAGCGGGCTATCCGAATGGCTTTGAAACGGATTTTTGGATTCAACCGGTGGTTCGTGCTTCTAACCCGAACCCCAAACGTATGGCTGAACTGATTATGGCGGATTGGGCAAAAGTGGGAGTAAAAGCCAATCCTGTTACCTATGAATGGGCTGACTATCAAAAACGAGCAAAAGCCGGAGAATTAACTGTCGGTATTTTCGGTTGGTCAGGCGATAACGGTGATCCGGATAATTTCTTATCGCCATTATTAGCCGGTGCTAATGCCGGAAACTCAAATTATGCCCGTTTCAAAAACCCTGAATTTGATACCTTATTGGACAAAGCTCTCGGCTTAACCAATAAAGAAGAGCGTGCGGCACTTTATAAACAAGCTCAGGTTATCGTTCACGAACAAGCCCCCTGGATCCCTGTGGCGCACTCTGTTGGGTTTGCTCCATTAAGCCCGCGTGTGAAAGGCTATGTTCAAAGCCCGTTCGGTTATGATGCCTTCTATGGTGTGAGCGTAGACGGTAAATAACTGCTGACGCTCATTTTTATCCGGCCCTTATGTCCCCACAAGGGCCTTCAAATAAGAATAATTATATTTTGCAAATTGACTATGAAATCTTTTTTTCTTCCGTATAATAAATTCGCTATTTCTTTTATTTATCACATCGTGAAATGATTAAAAAAATCACTTACAAAAAATAGGAGCTCAAATGGATTTCGGTCGAATTATCACTCACATGAATGATCATCATCAAGATGATATGCTCGCCCTTTGTAAAAAATTTGCCGGAGAAAAGGACATCACTGAAATCAAACTGATTAATGTTGATTTCGGCGGCTTGGATTTTGAATACAATAATGGCAAAAAACTACGCATAGAATTCCCTCAACCTACAGATGAAAATTCAATCAAACAAGCCATCATTACGCTCTGCGTAGAAAATAAACCTGTAGAAAACTATGGTCGAATCAAGGCAAAAATTGATGAATTTCGTCAAAGTGTGAAAAGCTGTATACTTTCAACACTTGATGCTGAAGGCGCACCGATTGCCTCTTACGCCCCCATCATTTCTCTTGATGGTAAAAACTATATTTATATCAGTGCCATTGCGGAACATTACGACAATCTGAAACGAAATCCAAATCAAGTTGAAGTCATGTTTTTAGAAGATGAAGGCCAAGCCAAATCAATTATTGTACGTACCCGCCTTCGTTACAAAGCCACAGCCAGATTCATACCAAGAGAAGATCCTATCGTAGAAAAAGCCCTTGATAAATTAGCTGAAACCATGAATGACATTGGCGGTATTAAAACTATTAGGAACTTTACGGATTTTGATCTTATTGAATTAACTTTTGGTTCCGGGCGTTTTGTACGTGGTTTTGGTCAAGCCTATTCAATCACTCCAAACGGGGAAATTTCACACATTGGTGTTAAAGGCAACCCACACGAAAAAGCGACCTCTAATCAATCTTAATTGACGAATGTTTTTGCAAGATTTATCCTAGCCCCAGTATTTTCACTGGGGCTTTTTCTTGCAAAAGGAGACAAAAATGGATTTGCATAATATTCGAGCAGAGTACCGTAAACGAGTGCTATCCCAACATGATTGTAACGAAAATCCGATTTCACAATTTGAATTATGGATGAACGAAGCCATCACGAGCCAAGTCAATGAACCAACAGCGATGAATGTTGCAACGGTGGATGAAAACAACAAACCAAGTAGTCGTATCGTATTGCTCAAAGAAGTCAATCAACAGGGTTTTGTCTTTTTCACTAACTATCATAGTAAAAAAGGACGAGCAGTTGAGCATAATCCTTATGTTGCCTTGACTTTCTTTTGGCCCGAGCTGGAACGCCAAGTCCGTATTGAAGGTAAAGCCGTTAAAATTTCAGATAAACAATCCGATGAATATTTTGCCAGCCGACCTTATACAAGCCGAATCGGTGCTTGGGCAAGCAAACAAAGTGCGGTCATTTCCGGCTATAAATCTTTATTGGCAAAAGCTGCACTTATTGCCGCCAAATACCCTATTAACGTACCGCGTCCTAAACATTGGGGCGGCTACTTAGTTATGCCGAATTGCGTAGAATTCTGGCAGGGTCGTCCAAGTCGTTTACACGATCGTATTCAATATCGTCTCGAAAATAATATTTGGATCCGTGAACGCCTTTCACCTTAAATAACGATTAACGCCCATAAAAAATGAGGGGGCAGATCCCTATGCTCCCCTTTGGTTACAACTTTAAGCGGTAATTAATAAATTATTTACCTTGTAATGCCTGCTTAATGATAAAGAAAATATCCGTTTGATCCAGCAATCCTGAAAATTCATAAGCTTTCGGACCGTATGCGGCAATACGAAGTTGGCTTCCAGTGTGCTGTTGATCACCAGCCTCTTTTCCCGTACCATAACTAATCGTCATAATTGAATTATCTTTTGCTTTAAGCGTTTGGGTTAAACCTGTCGGTTTCGCCTTATTCGGTACTAATTGGCTGGTGTGAGCGTGATCTGCTGTAACAATCACTAAAGTTTGGCCGTCTTTGCGGGCGAATTCCAAGGCTGATTGTACCGCTTCATCCAAATCAACGGTTTCGCCAATTTGTCCGCAAGGGTTCGCTTTATGATTTTGCTTATCAATAGACGCGCCTTCAACTTGTAAGAAAAAGCCATTCGGATTTTCTTGTAACAACTCAATAGCTTTTTCTGTCATTTGAGCTAAATTTGGAATTGTTGCATTACGTTCCGGATTCGCTTTACACTCTATCGGATTAGCATGATTTCCCTCAAACGTAGCTTGTCCGCCTAAC
Source organism: Rodentibacter sp. Ppn85 (assembly GCF_001999335.1). Taxonomy (GTDB): domain Bacteria; phylum Pseudomonadota; class Gammaproteobacteria; order Enterobacterales; family Pasteurellaceae; genus Rodentibacter. The sequence goes on from NZ_MLHS01000035.1 coordinate 21,785, forward strand.
CAACGAACGGGCATATTTCCGGCGGAAAACAAACCTAGAATAGGAAACTTATTGTTTTTATCCAGTTTACTTAATCCCTCAAGGTTATCCACTAAACTAAACCCTTTGTCAACCGCTTGCTGCCATAATGTACGGTCTTTAAATTCTCCTGCATTAGGCTTTTCATCAAAGGTTTTACGTCCGCCGCCAAAAACAACATCCGGAGGATTAGATAAAAATTGCTCTGTAATAGAACCTAAACCACCGTTTTCTAAAGCACTTTCCGGACAGCGTTCTGCTGTCGCAGTCGGACCATAACATTTTCGGTGGCTAATATGAGCTAAAAGTGAGGCAGGAGTTGCATCTTGAATTTCAGCGGTGGTGACATTCCCCGTACCTTTCCCTAATTTTTTAGCAATTTCCGCCAAATTTATTACAGGCTTTCCATAAACATCTACACCTATCGCACCGTTGTAGGTTTTAATACCTGATGTCCAAGCTGTTGCCGAAGCCGCAGAATCCGTCACCTGTTCGACAAGTTTTGTATCTTTATCAAGAGCATAAGTGGTAATATGACCGGAAAAAGGCAAAGCATCAATTCCTTTAAACGCACCAGCCGCACCTTCCGCATAATTTCGAGCGATAGTAATTTCAGAATCGCCCATTCCGTCGCCAATTAATAAAATAACATTTTTAACCTTATTTTTTCCCAACAACTCGCTTAATACCGATTTTTTACTTTCTACTAAACGCTTGGCTCCGCCTAGTTGGGAAATGTCATTATTAGCGGTAGTCGGTTCAACCGCATTCACTGATAACATGAAAGCATTCAAGGATAAACCCAATAATGCTTGTTTTCCTATTGATTTCAATTTCATTTTTTTCTCCTATTGTATGAATTGAACGAAGGCATTCTAAAAAAGCATTATGACACTTTGATGACATAAAATCGGAATCCGTAATATTTCAAAAATCGGTTAATTTTGTACACAATAGAGTAGGAAAGTGCGGTCATTTTTTATAAAGAATTTTGGCTTATCCCGAATACATATCAATAAAGCTTCAAGGCAAAAATGCGGTATCGATCACAGATTGATAATTTATTAGATAATTACATTATTTTTTCGGGAAAAAATTCACACGATTTGGCAAAAAAACAGTAGAATAGCGCAAGTTTTTATCTTTGATGATTTTGAGGTGTGTATGGACGTTTTAATGAGCATTCTTGGTATGGTGGTATTAATTGCCATCGCGTTGTTATTCTCAAATAATCGTCGGGCGATTAATTGGCGAACCGTAGTAGGGGCGTTTCTAATCCAAATTGGATTTGCCGCCCTTATTTTATATGTGCCGGCAGGTCAAAAAGCATTGGGAGCAACCGCCGATGCAGTGGCGAATGTTATTGCTTACGGTAATGAAGGGATTAACTTCGTCTTTGGCGGATTGGCAGATACAAGTAACGCAGGCTTTATTTTTGCGGTAAAAGTATTGCCGATTATCGTTTTCTTCTCCGGTTTAATTTCCGTGCTTTATTACTTAGGCATTATGCAAGTGGTGATTAGAATCATTGGCGGAGCATTACAAAAAGTATTAGGTACATCAAAAGCAGAATCAATGTCTGCCGCCGCCAATATTTTTGTCGGACAAACAGAAGCGCCATTGGTGGTGAAACCTTATATCAGCCAAATGACGGAATCCGAATTATTTGCCATTATGGTGGGAGGATTGGCTTCCATCGCCGGTTCGGTAATGGCAGGCTACGCAGGTATGGGCGTACCGCTTAATTATTTGATCGCAGCGTCCTTTATGGCGGCCCCGGCAGGGTTATTATTTGCAAAAATTCTTTATCCGCAAACCCAACAGTTCATCGATTCCCAACCGGGAGCCGACGATAGTGAAAAACCGTCCAATGTGCTGGAAGCTATGGCTAGCGGTGCAAGTGCCGGTATGCAATTAGCCTTAAACGTAGGAGCAATGTTGATTGCGTTTGTGGCATTAATCGCACTTATTAACGGTATTTTAGGCGGTGTCGGCGGCTGGTTTGGTCATGGCGATTTAACTTTACAAACTATCTTCGGTTGGATTTTTAAACCGCTTGCCTACTTAATCGGTGTGTCTTGGGAAGAATCAAGCATTGCCGGACAAATGATCGGGATGAAATTAGCCGTGAATGAATTCGTCGGCTACCTTGAATTCACAAAATATTTACAGCCGGATACGCCTGTTGTATTAACTGAAAAAACCAAAGCTATTATTACTTTCGCTCTCTGTGGCTTTGCAAACTTCAGCTCTATTGCTATTTTAATCGGCGGTTTGGGCGGAATAGCACCGAATCGTCGTAGTGATATCGCCCGTCTAGGCTTAAAAGCTATCGTTGCAGGTACACTTGCAAACTTAATGAGTGCAACCATTGCAGGGCTTTTTATCGGATTAAGTGGCGCAGTGCTATAAAGTGCGGTCAGATTTCTAATATGTTTTGCACCACAATTAGCGTGGTGCGTTTCTTTTTATCATTATCAAAAAGAGGTAAATATAATGACTCCACATATCAACGCACCGGAAGGTGCATTCGCCGATGCCGTATTAATGCCGGGCGATCCGCTTCGTGCAAAATATATTGCTGAAACATTTTTAGAAGATGTAAAAGAAGTAACTAACGTGCGCAATATGCTGGGTTTTACCGGCACCTATAAAGGTCGTAAGATTTCAGTGATGGGACACGGAATGGGCATTCCATCCTGTTCAATCTATGCCAAAGAATTAATTACCGAATACGGCGTGAAAAAAATCATCCGTGTGGGTTCTTGCGGTGCGGTGAGAATGGATGTGAAATTGCGCGATGTGGTGATCGGATTAGGTGCCTGTACCGATTCTAAAGTCAATCGTATTCGTTTTAAAGACAACGATTTTGCCGCCATTGCCGATTTCGGCTTAACCAGTGCGGCCGTCTCAGCGGCAAAAGAAAAAGGCATTGCAGTGAGAGTGGGTAACTTATTCTCTGCAGACTTATTCTACACACCGGATGTTGAAATGTTTGATGTGATGGAAAAATACGGCATTTTGGGTGTGGAAATGGAAGCGGCAGGCATCTACGGTGTAGCGGCTGAATATGGCGCCCGCGCATTAACCATCTGTACGGTTTCCGACCATATCCGCACCCACGAACAAGCCAGTGCGGAAGAGCGCCAATTAACCTTCAACGAAATGATTGAAATTGCGTTAGAAAGTATTTTAATTGACGATAAAAACGCCTAGTTCTCGACTAAAAAGTAAAAGAGCGGTCAATTTAGCCGCTCTTTTTAATCCTATCAATAGAATGTAATACACGTACAAAAATAAATATTCCACAATATGTTATTGAATGCCAGTATATGGTTTCCCTATATATGAGCAGTAATTTAGCACTTGTGAAATGCTACATAATCCTACAATTTTGGTTGTATTTTTGATATGGGATTAACGAGATAAATATTTATCTGTAAAAATATCTACCCCAACGGTTTCACCAAAATTTAAAGGCTTGCTGATTCGAGCGGTTTCCAAACAAATCATTTTTTGATAATCCGCCTCCTGCATTGCACTCGTGGCTTTATGCCACGGATTCCATAGCACTAATTCGCTCGCATTATGATGCTCAAGGATAATACAGCGATTAAACTGACGATCGCTAATCCGATTTTGATGAAAATTTCCCGTGTAAATGCAATCTACATTTTCCTTGATTGTTCGTCTGCTCGGCACTTCTTCTGTTTGTTGGGTAAGGGAATTAAAACAGATTGTCGGTAAATCCAAAACCTCAACCTAATGCCACGCGCGATAAATCATCCATAAAAAGTGCGATAAATCAGAAAAATAATTTTTTCATATTTTGTAAAAGGTTTTCAAAATATAAACTCATTCCAGACATCCATCCCTCCCCAGTTTAAATTAACCGCAGTCAGTTGTTATTTCTCAATCAAGACTTGCTATGCCTATCAAACAGAGCAATCCTGTACACATATTAAGCAAAACAGGAAACAACAAAATGACCACATTTAAAATGAGAACAGAACAAGAAATGATGCAAGAATTAGCTCTGATTGCCGTAAAAGAACAGATTGATTTTATCGCGGACGGTTCACAATATTCACTACCTAACGGACGTGGACAAACCTTTATTTATGATATAGCTTTTTTAGATATTCGATTTGTTGAAGATGGTCGTAAAGACAGCGTGGTAAAATTTATCTCGACACTTGCCCCTTTTGCCCCACCGTTTTATTGCCTATTATCCGAATTAGATGAAGAAGAATAATGAATAAGGCTTAGCGAACAACTAAGCCTTTCTTCTCTCTAAAACTTATAGACTAAATTATCTTCGTATCGACCGTTGTAATTTGCATTTGTCTGCAATGTAATGCGTTGATAGCCTTCAAACACCTGCCAATTATCCCATTTATCTTCAATCATTGCGTCAATAAACCGAATAAATTCAGACTTGGTACTACTAAAGAAAAGATACGGCGGTCTCGTTAAATGTATCAATCTAAGAAAATCAATCAAATCAAAATATGTCGCTTGTTTATAACTTTCTTGTTTCGTACATAAATACGGTGGATCTAACACAAACAACGCTTTCGGATTATCTGAGTGCCTTGGAAGTAGCGTGTGAAATGATTCTTGTATTACCTCTACGCCCTCTAAATAGCCGTTAGCCTTTGGATAATCACTTTGCCGAATGCAGTGCCAAAAGTCTTTACTAAATAACTCATCAAGCGTGCTGACTTGATTACCGCTAAATAGCAACCAGCTCGCCAAGCTGTTTAAGTCTTTATAGCCATCAAATTCTTGAATGATTCTGACGCATTCTGCCTTACATTCCTTCGTCATTCGTTTATTTTTTTGCGTAGCGTTATCGACGGCTGCATAAAGTTGAGTACGTAAGGCATTGATGTCGTCAATATGCGCTAGTCTTTCAGCATAGCCGTCAAAATCATTATAAATGACCCGTGCTTCAGGTTTTAGTTGTTTTGCTGTATGACTTAGCAAGCCTGACCCGCCAAACGCATCAATAATTATCCAACCATCTCCGTTACCGGGGATATTATCATTTAAGACTTGCTCAAAATGTTTTAAAAATTGTCGTTTTTGACCGACGAAAGGTAGAGGGGCTTGTTTAAAAATTGTTCGATTTGCCATAGTTTTCTCCTATGGCATTCCGGCACTCCGGGTGCTCCGATACTCTTACTTGTTAAATTGATTTAAAGTTTTACAACGAACACATTTAATTTCTAAATGTTGTATGTTTTCTGCGCGTGCCAGTAGTTTTTTACAGCACTTGCACCGGATTTCTTTCAGTTTTTGCATATCAGCATTTCCCATTTTTAATGGTTTTGTTAAAATCCGCTCGCCTCGCGAGGCAGGCGGCAGATGGCTATATGCAGGGTGTTTCTGCGTAGCTGGCATTATTTGTGTGTCCGCACAAGTAATGTCGCCGTCTTTAATCATTTAATTCTCTCGCTTATTATGCTCCTTATGGATTAATTAAAAATTGATAACTTTGTAGGCTTAATAAGCCCCCTTTGATGCTAGATAGCGTAACCTTGTCAAATACCTCGGTTTTCCCCTCATTGTGAGCGATATCCGGATACTTAAATGTTGTTTCGGTTGTCGTTACTGACCGCACAACACGGTTGTTATGAATTAAATCTATCCGGTAACTGACGCCTTCGCCCAATGCTGTACTATCCTCGGTATGAGCAATCAGTTTGTCTGCTTGAATATCCCGGTCACGATGTGCCCACGTCAGCGTAAATGCCGATTTATTGGCAATTTTATTCGTATAAACACCATTTACTTACACCTTGCCCGGCGGATAAGGGCGGGCTTGTCGCTGTTGCGTTGTAATTGCTAATGCGACGGCGTTATCCTCACTTAGCGTTTGCTGTGCGGTACGGGTCAGCAATTTAGCGTTGATTTTTTCGCCAGCGGTGTATTTCGTTTCATCCGTGCCGGCGGCAAGCAGATAGCACCACATTACGGAGTTCGCTTTATGTGCTTGTGGAATGGTATCGGCACAACCACGCCCGACGGTCAATGTGCCGGCTTTAAAATCCACCGATTCAATTTTGATGATTTCATCATCAATCATCACCGCCTCGGCATTCTCAAGGGCGGTATAATCACCCTCAAGTTTAAATTTCAGATTGGTCTGATATGGTGTCGCATCTTCTGCCAGTCTAACAAATGGTGTAAACGACCCTGTCGCGGTTTGACTGTATCCGGCGCCCACATCAACCAACATATCATACCCGATAGAAAGCGAGGTCGGTTGCGCCCCTAAACTCCACACAAAACAATCCGTCGGCTTGACAAAAGCAAGCTCGGCATCACTTAACACTAACGGTAACACATGATACGGCACTTCAAATAAGCGCGCCTGCTCAATAGGCTTGGCGGTATAATCCGGCGGAATGTAAAGGGATTCGCCTTTTTGTGTCGAGTAGTTGGCTTGCGGTAAACCGAACACATCTTGTAAGCAGGTCACAATAATTTCACCCTCATTACCATTTTCAAGTTTCCCCACCCGGAATACGACATCCTCAATATCACGGTCAGGCAGATTCACCCGAAAGACATCACCGGGCTTAAACTCACTGCCTCGCATATCAAACACCACTTTTAAGCGGGTAAGTCCGCTGGCGACAAGCTCTAAATCGCGCTGTGCCAATCTTGCCGCCAAGTCAAATGTGGGTACGCCTTTATATTCGACGGTTTTACTAATCACGCCATGCATTTGAATTGCCGCAATATTATTCGCAATAACCTGATCTTCGCGGTTTGTTACCGGATCGCGATATTTAACGACAACCTGATTAGCTTGTTTATCTGTCGCGCCGCTGTCGTCGTCCTGTACCCGTAAAATACCGTTATCATAAGTAAATAACGGCAAATCTTCGGGCTTGTAATCATGGCGGATAAGTTTTAAGGCTTGCTTACCGGTTTCTACATTGTCATATTGCGCTGCACCGATATGATCGACTACTTGTTGAATAAATTCTTTAATTGAGGTTTGTCGGTTATAACGGATACACATCCCGAATCCTTCGTCATATAACGTATCCGCCGCTTTTTGGTAGCTTGCTAAATCCAGCTCGGAAAGGGCTTTTTTACCGCCCCAGCTTTTATTTGTCGCACACTCAACCAAGATATGCGCGGGATTCATCGCATGAATTTGGCGCACGTTTTCTTCCTGCTCCGATGTCAACCCTTTTATTTTGAGGTTGTCATTACGTAGCAGAATTTTGGCTTTTTCGGGATACCACACGGCACGATCCTGCCAGCCTTTATGGCTGCGACGTAGGCGATAACTGTGCTTTTTCGGATAGGCGTTATAGCAGCTGATAAGTCCGGAAAAGACTGTCGTCACAATACCGCGAAAGCCCGGAATCATCTCATCGGCACCGGACTGACCCGGCTGAATAGTGTCAGGGGTAAAAAAATTGTCTTGGCTATTTTTGCCTTTTTTCTTATTGCGTTTGCGACTAAGCGAATTTGAATGATTTTGTAAAGCGGGATTTAACACCCCTTTTAGCAAATTGATGAGCATTTGTGTCGGTTTTTGGTCCGGCTCACCCATTAAGATTTCCATTCGTCCTTGTATGCCGCCTTCGCCCCCCGTATCTTCACCGCCGAATAAATTAGGTTTATCAATATAAATCGCCTGTGAATGGGTCAGCTCGCCCGGTTTGCCGACATAAGCGGTCTTATCATCAACGCGTAGCTCAACAATTTCATCTACCGGACCACGTCCAAGCCCCGAATGAATATCCCAGTAGTAGCGGTAACCGACCGTAACCGAACTGCCTTTGCGTTTGCCACCCATTATTTAGTCTCCTTCGCCGCGATTGCCGCATTCACACATTTACGCGCAAACACGCTGCCGGTCGCCAAAAAAGTGTCAGCATCAATCCCATTTTGTAAAAAATCCTCAAAATCTAGTCCTTCACGTTTGAAAAAGGCTTCGACACCGGAAGCGCAAAAATCGACCCGTCGCATGTCCTGCATAGTAATAATGAGTTTAGCCATTGTTTATCCTTTTTTAATTTCCGAAGTGCGGTAATTACCATACGCAAGCACCTGCCAATCTTCCGTCCAGCAATCTCCAAAAAACACGCATTGCGGTGTACCTTCGTCAATTTGTGGAAAATTCCAATCCTTCGCATTGACGGCATCCGGGTTATTTGTGTTTGATTTCTTTGCCAGTGCTTGATTGACTAAATAACTTACCGCAATCCACGCTACCGCTTTAACAATAGCCCAACCGACTGCTGCCCACATCCTTTACCTCCTTAAAATACTCTTGAGCCGTCATACGGCGATTTAGTCGGCATATGTGGTATGCCGCCGAAATTAAGCATATTTCCGAATTTTTTAAGACACGTTTCCGCTCGCCCGTCACAACCGGGATAAACTTTAATAACGGTGCCGACCGAGAGCTTTTGTGTTCCACCCATTAATGTCAATTTATTGTGCTCATGTATTGTCACCGCCCGCACCTCGCGCACGCCGTCATCTTGCCATTCAATAAACCCCGCATTAAACCAACCTTGCGGCAGATTATCGGGAAGATTCACCGTAATTGATGCGCCATCCATCGCACTAATTATCAATCCCGCAACCACAAAATTGCCAGGTTTCACTTTACAGTCCCCGTCGTATAACGTATAAGGGCAGTTGCGCCCCCAGGTCAGCCGCAAGCCGGCGCTTTCCATTGTTGCCGATAAACCTGCCGAAATAAGTTGGGTTTTGGCAATATCCGGGCGTTTGGCTTCAATAATAGTACCAATCCACACTACCCGAATTTCGGTGTCCATCCAATTAAGGCGCATGATAGTGAGTGTGACCGTTTGACTTGGCGCAATGCCGCGATAGAGTCGGGCAACGGGATTATTACTTGGTAACGTGACCGTTACATTCTCGCCTGTGCGTCGTCCTTCGTCGCCAATTGCGGTGGCAAGCCATTTTTCACCATTAATTTCTAAGTCTTTGTCGGCATCACAAAAGCGCCAGATTTTCTCATTATCGCCGCGCACAAACTGATAAAGATTCACCGGCTGCCCATCAGCAATAGAATGGGTTTTATCTAAATAACTCATCTTTTTAAATCCTGTTTAAATACCGTTTAAACCTACTTTAAAGCGATGTTTCAAGCTCATCACGCAACCCGCGAAAACTCACCGTCACCGTTGCCGTCCCGTCGGCATCGGTATGATGCACCCAGCTGACGGTGTCACTCTCAAGTCGAGAGAGGGTGAGAAACGAAATTTTTAAAATCTCATTTTGCTTGATGTTGATGGCATCTCCATCAAGTGCCAACCGCTCGGTTTGACTATCGACAACATTTGACGAACGTATTCGTCGGTAAAAAATGCGCCCGCCGGTGCACTCAATGCGTATATCCTGTCGTCCGGTTTGCTTTTGCAGTGCGCCGGTGTAATTGATAGAGACAATATCTAAGGTTTTGCCGAGAATATCGCTTGTCGGTGTGACATCCGTGCTTGATGTTGCCACCCAAATTACCCGTTGGCGACCCCGTAGAAAATAAAACAGATTACGCAGTTTGCGTTGTTCTTCCCGCCCCGTTGCAATAAAACGGTGTGCCGTAATTTGCATCGCTTTATTGGCAGTGTCCAGGTAATGCGGCAAGCCCGTCTCGTTATCAAGCGTTTGAATAAGCCGTGCATATTGTACCGTGATATCTTCCGACCACGCCGAGGTCGGCTCTAACACCGGGTGATGGCGATAACGCGGCAAATAACCGACATCATCAGACCACGAATTATGCTCATGGAGCTGCAGGCGGATTTGTGCCGTAGAGACGTTATCACTTAGCCGACGGACTTGTGGCATGTCCGTCAATACCGCCGAGCGAAGCGGATAAACTTGGGTTTGTGTGCGGTCAAAACTACCGACAATCGGGCGTTTTATCGTAATTTTATTTGCCTTCAGGGCGCTGATTTCGACCATCTCTTTTCTTTTTTCGGTCATCAAAATAGCACGACCGCCCACTGAAAAATCATAGCCCGCCGTCTTGATATTTATCTCGCTCTGCCCTTGTTTGATATCATCTAATAAATAAGCACAGTCGGTAAATATCGGCATAGACCAAACCCGTGAACCATACGCATAGAGCGCATTTTCAAAGCGTTGGCGTTCAATATTGCTAAATGCGACTTTAAACTCAAAGGTTCTGCGCGGTGATAAACGGCGGGCAATACGTTGCTCGGCACCGGTTACCGATTGATGCACGCGGGTTAAAAACTCAAGGTTTTCGGTTAGACCGTCAGACCAGTCCGGGAAAAATTGCCAATCGGTCGAACGCGAACCGATAATGTGCAATGTTACGGGGGGCTTACCCAAAAAATTAAATGTCACAACGCAATCAATCACCGCAGAACCGTTCATACCGACATTGACTTGCCATTTTTTAAGCGAAAGCGCGTTAAACGTGCCGCTTTTTATCCCGATAAGCTCAATGCCTTCACCACCGGTAACAGAGACCGAGAGCAGTTTTACCGCACTTCTGTTGGCGTTCCAGACCTGAACATTAAACACTTGCTCGGTTGAAATTGCCCCCAAATTGACCGTGTGCGGAATAACAATAATGCGCTTATATAAATCCGCGTAATAGTTCGCCACGATATGGGCTTGGGTTGGCTGTGTTAAATCCGGCTGTAAGCCCGGCGTAAGTTTGCCGGTTTGCAAACGGGCAGGCGGGCGTAATAGGCGTTGATTTGCCCCGCGGTGTGTAAACAAGCGGTCAAGATACCCCGTATCTTTAAGTTGTGCCGTTGCCCCTGTTTTTACTTTAAATGCGGTAATATCAGCCATAAAATCTACTCAATGATGCGATAAGCTACGCCTTGGGTTCCGGAATTATTTTTACCTTCTTCAATTCGGCTTTCATTTCGAGCGTCATACTGTGCACTCGGGATAATCATCCAACGCTCGCCATTAATCTCTAAAATTTGACGCGGCTGAATACCGGTCATCGTGCATTCATAGCGGTCCGGCAAGGTACCAAGCCGTCGAAACACCCCATCTATGCCATGAGCAATCAAACTATGCGGACACGGTATTAACGCCTGACCAAACTTGGATTGACTAAACAGGATTAACAATCTATCCGGGTGATAAGTATAGTTATCCTCAAACATCGATGCCCGACCCAGAGATAATACATACCGTCCGCACTCGGCTTTACCTAAGTTGGAAAAATCATTAACGCTTGCCGGGGCAAAATACCACGGTGAGCGTTTATCACCGCTAATACCGTCGGCTCTAACCACCGCTTGATTGCCGGTTGCCCCATTTGAAAACCCGTAAGTGTGATCAACATTTTGATAATGTCCATAACTGTCTGTAATAAATGTGCCGTAAGCATACTGACCACCAATATAATCGCCTTCTTTATCAAGTGTACCAAAACCGAAGTGGCGAAATTTTTCCGTTTCAATTTGCACGACAACATGCAGGTACTTAGCCGTACCGAAAAAATCGTATGAGACATAATCACCGTTATTAATTTGTGTCGTGGTCGTGTTGATTTCGCGATAAGCATTGAGTCTTGACGCCCCCGGTTGCTCATACGGTTTTTTATTTTTGTCAAATCCGGTGTTTGCACAGATCAACAAATTTTTATTATTTGAACTTAAATAAAGTGTCCAAAAGCCCTCTTTACCATGTAAATAAAGTGCATTATTTTCGGTTTTATCAATTATCCAACCTTGTTGCGTGGCGAATTCCCCTAATTTAATCAGTAGCTCATTGAGTGTTTTTGCCGTACCTGTTTGATATGCCATTTATGCCTCCGATGTTTCCATGACAAAATAATCTTTCGTATTCACTCTAAAGCCGCCATTAAAAACAATGCCGGTTCTTGTGGTGTCAAAGGTCACTTTATCACCCGCCGCACGTTGGATACCGGGTATCCAGTAAATCCCCTCCATCGCACCCCACCGATTACCACCCTGACTGGATTTTCCATTGCTAAAAAACTCGACCGGGATAAGTGGAAAACTACCGCCCGGCGAGGCACCCAGCGCACTTAAAATTTGCGGTTGTTTATATCGGTTGTAGATGTTGTAATTCCCCATTGGAAACAAATATTGCCCCCCGGAATCTCCGGTAAGGTTTTTATTATTCTCACCGTAAAAATCACGCCACGATTGGTCCGGTGTAATTAACCAACAATTGCCGTAAAGTGGATTGACAATCGACGAATTAAACTGATCAGCCTGTGAATAACGAATCCGTACCGCACTTTTAATATCACTAATTAAAGGGGCACTGCCGGCAATACAAAGCGGATAAGGGTATTCGGTCGGCGGTACGGTGGGTAAAATAAAGCCTAAATATGCACTTGAGCACACTTGCGAGATACGCGTAACAATCTTGCAACAACGCCCGCTTGCAACGATGTGATATTCAATCGGACGGTTGTCGGCAAACAGTGCCACACCCGGCGAACAGTTAAGCATGCCGGTGCTGATATTGTTATTTTTGACCAATTCTTTGTTATAAAACGTACCGCCCCAAAAATTTAAGTTGTACGTATCATCAACGACCAAGTTATCCGTTGAAGCACAAATATAAATATCCTGCTCAATGCCCGTGCCGGTTGATTTCCACGCGATTTGGCGAATTTCTTTTTGTGTTGTCGTGGCGGGGATTGTGCGGTCAAACAATACCGTCCAGTTTTGCCCGTTAGCGACTAACGTCGGATCGGTTGTCAGAAATTTGTTTAAAATATCAAGCAAATCACGCTCATTTTGTGCTGTGCCTGTCTTATAAGCCATTTTTAACCTCTAATTTAATGCTTGTTTAAGTGTCTCTTTGTTTGCGACGAGAAATGTCATCACCGCACGCCCGCCATCTACCGAATTAAGTCCGGCAGTAAAGAGTTCTGCGCTATCCACCGCGAGGGTTTGTTGAATATTGACAGGAGATGCTACGACTTGCGAATCTCTATGCCCCTCGCGTAGCGAATCACTTAACCCCGGCTCGCGATAGGTCGGCATACTCGGGCTTGATACCACACCACCGCTTGCGTATTGACGCAGTTGCCCACGATTAATGGCATGTAAAAAATCGACACCGTAGCGTGATACGGCTGCCGCCCGGACGACATATTCGCCGTTGGAAAGTCGTGCGGGAATAGAATCCGATGTGCTTGTGCCGGCACCACGTATATAACCACCGGTTGCCGCACTCACCGCCCCGGCAGCACTACCCGCAAATCCTAACCAACCGCCGACCGCACTACTGGTTTGCATCGCCAGTTGTTGGGCGGCGATTTGCGCCATCGCATTTACTACCGTTAAAGCGAGATTTTTTACCGCATCACGCAACGACATCGTCCCTTTTGCCAGCCCCATCAGAGCGGATTGAATCCCCTGTGTTAAGCCGTCTTTAAAGGCTTTTTCCATCTCATTGCCGGCGCTTTTTAACTCTTCAATCTTCATTTTCATATTGTCGAGCATGGTGCGGGCTTGCTCGCCTTGCGCACCCGGCATTTGGGCGAGTTTCTCAAGTAACGGAATTTGCTTTTCAATTTCCGCAACGGTGTTGGCATAGACTTGTTTAAGCTGCTGTTGCCCCTCAAGATGAGTAAGAATACCGACTTGCACTTGTGCTTGAATTTTTTGCTCTTGGGCGCTTTGATTTTGATAAATTTTGTTAAGCTCTGCTTGTACGCCGTTGATTTGGACTTTAGCTTGCTCCAACGGCAGGATTTTTTTAATAAGATTAATTCCATCAACATTTGAGTGTTTTTGGAACTCGGCTAAGAGCTTGTTATAACGCCCTTCAATATCCGTTAAATTGGCTTTCACTTCTTGCCCGGTTAAGCGCAAATACTGCACGTTCAACGCCAGGTTTTTATCGGTCGGATCGTATGTTGCTTTTTTTGATGAGCGGGCATGTTTTTTGGCTTTTTCTGCCGCTTCAATTTGTTCAGCGAGTGCATCGGCTTTAGCGAGATCATCACCGGTCAATCCTTTTTGTCGGCTTTGCTCTTTAATCCGTGCCGCCGTCCCTTTAGTTTTGCCGGTGAGTTGGTTTTGTAGGCTATCAAGATAATTCCCGGTTTCTTTTTGCTGTTTGGCTTGCTCAAGTTGTTTTTGCAAGCCAATCACCATGTTAAAGCGCTCAATAATCGGATCTAATTCGGCAGCCGTTTTACCGGCACGTGCGCCCAATGCGCGAAACTCATCACGCATCGCTTCAAGTTGTTGGGTCGCACTCATTGTCGTACCGACAAGTTCGTTGCGGATTTTCTTCTCAAACTTATCAAGCTCACCCACCGACGTATTCATTTGCGCTTCCACTTTTTTGATTTCGTCGGTGATGAGTTTAATGGCTTCCGGGGCACTCGGGTCGCCGATGTCTTTTAACTTCTGCGCCAACTCGCCACCGGCGGCAATCGCCTCGTTAAATGCGGCGGTAAGTTGCTGTTGGTTTAAATCCGCCAGCATACCGGTAGCATCGGACAAGTCATTGATGGTCGCTTGTAACACCTTAATTTTTGTATTGATGTCATTGATTTCGTCGGCATTAATGAGTCCGCCCATGACACTTGTGCGGTTAGTATTCAGTAATTCATTGCGACGTTGAATCAATGCATCAAGCTGTGATTTAGCCTCTTCAATCGCTTTATTATTAATATCAACCTGACTGATACGTTCGCTAAACCCACCGATTTCACCGAGTTTAGTCCGCGCTTCAATAAGTGCTTCGGTTTTTTCGATGTTGGATTGGATACTATTTGCCGTTTGTTGATATGCCGTATCAAGTTCTGCTTCTTTGCCCTTGATGTATTCATACGCAGCATAAAGTCCGAAAATCGCCGTAATCGCCAGCCCAATCGGACCGCCGGCAAGTGCCAGCAAACTTTGACCCAAGCCGCTAAATGTCGCCGTTCGCATAGCTAACGCAAGATGACGGTTTGCCAATGCAAGGCGTTCTGTTGCCAGTGTCGCTTTCTCTGTCGAGGCTGCCATTGCGACCGCCGACTGTGCGGCTTTAACTTCAATTGCTGCGCGGGCGACAAGCGTGTTATTGGCAACGGCGGTGACGGCAGAATTGCGCACCATTGCGGCGGCACTTTGTACCATACCTGCCGTGAAACGGGATGCCATTGCCACCGCAACAACCAGCCCAATATTGCCGAGCGCATTCAGATTTGATGCCAATCCGGAAAGCGCCCCGGCAACGGCACCGGTGACTGAAACGGCATTATTGGTTTGATTAATCCAATCGCTCCAACTGTTTTTTAATTGATTTGCCGCCCGCCCGATAGTCAGTGGCATGGATTCGTATTGCTTTTGGATTTCCGCTGCCGCTTCTTTGGTTGCCCCTAAGATAAGTTGCGGCGTAAGTTCTCCCGCTTCTGCCATTTTGCGTAACTCACCACGGGTTTTACCGAGGGATTTTTGCAACACTTCTAAAAAAATCGGCATTTGTTCGGCAACCGAGTTAAATTCCTCACCACGCAATGTACCGGAGGCTAACCCTTGCGATAATTGGATAATCGCGGCTTGCGCTTCTTGCGGGAGGGCACCGGATACCACGACCATTTGTTGTAACGTACGCGTAAATTGTAAAAGTTCCGCGCTGTTGGCTTTATTACCTAACGCGCGAAATACGCGGGTATAAAGTTCGGCAGTGGAGGCGAAGGCATTTCCCGTCTCATTTGAAATATCCATGAGTTCACGAAATGTGCCTTTTGCCTCATTATTAGAACGGGAAACTAAACGGATGCGTGCCTGATAGCTGTTCATGGCATCGGCATCTAATAAGATACTTTTAACGCCTAATGACACCCCGGTAATGGCGGCAAAGCCCAGTAATTGGGATTTAAAGCTGTTGAGTTGTTGGGTAACGTGGGTAATGTCGGATTTTGTTTGTTTGAGGTTTTTATTAAGCAACACCGTCGCCTTATCAAGCGTATTTAACCCTTGCGCACCGGCTTTACCTTGCACCCCCAAACGGTCACTTGCCGCACCGGTGCCGGAAAGCTCGGCTTTAATTTGTTTTAAATTACGCAATGCCGAATCCACGTCGGCTTTAATGCGCATCGCAAGCGTTAAAGTCTCTGCCATAAATTCACCTCAAAAAGACCGTACTGCTAGTCGGTCAGATCCTTGATATAATTTGTTAAGTCGCTCCCGCCACTAAAACCGACCGCACAATCGGTCGCACGGGCGGCACGTTCACGGCGGGCACGCAACAAGGATTTTTCGTAAAAAAGAATAAGCTGTCGGGCGGTATAATGTCCCAGTTCGCTAAATTGATGACCGTTTGCGATAAGATGCTCTATAAGTTCGCCCCAATCAGTTTCTCTGCATTGGTCTTTGCCAGTTTTTCGATGAGCGGTTGTACCGCTTTTCGGGTAAAAAAATCACTGTTGACCGCCCACCACAACAAAATCAAATCTTCGCCCTCTTTTGCCTCAAGATTGGCAATGAACGCCGGGGTTTTACCTGTTGATATGGCGACCAGCTCAATGATGTCGTGGTAGTTGTCGCTTAACGCTTGCATAATCTGTTCAAACTTGATGTCATCTGGTGACCCGTCCCCAAGAATTGCCCGCAGACCGGCAACAAACGGCGTGAATTTTGCATGGTGTTGCATTTGCTGAAGGAGCGTGTATTCTTTCACGGTCACCGTTTCACCACCGACGGTGATGTCGCGATTAGGGTAGAGAATGTCAAGTTCAGAAGGAGCCGGAGTGTTCATTTTTATGCCTTAATTTTACTTTTGCGTGGAATTCCCCAGGTATTCCCTAGGGAATGAATTTATTTGCGGATTTTAATCACGCGACCAAAGCGGCCGAGCGCTTTATCACCGACCTTAGTAGTGTCAGCAAGCACCTGGGCTTTAGTAGATAACGCATCTAATGAGTTATCGTTATTAATCAGATTTAGGGCTTCCGTCGGGTTAAAATTAACTTTATAAAGCTCAACAACCGTCCATTCGTTCAGCTCCGCTAAGTTCATCCCTTCAAAACGCAAGAAAAGATCCTGTGGATTTTCGGTAAGCATTGCCACACTTTCTGAAGCGCCGTGCTTGTATGCCACTGTGTCGGTGTTATTCTGAATGTCTTTCAAAAATTCCACTGCACCGAAAATTGGATCAACGCTGTAATCCGTACCCTCAACCAGAGACCCGATTTTGACTTCGCTCACATCTTGATGTGCCAAAGTGATACGATCACCCGCTTTGATTTCTTTCGGTAGCGCCTCGCCGGAGACGCTCGCCGCTTCTTTTTTTGAGGCGCTACCCAACAGGGTCAAACTCAAATTTTCAACGCTTAATTCGTGAAATTTAGCGGATATTTCGCCAGATTTCCCAGTGATAATTTTGCGCACTTTTTGACGCGCGCCGGAATAGGATTCGGTGTGTTCAAAACTTTCCACACTTAATGAAATGGATAGCTCGGACACATCACCTACCCAGCGTTGCGCGCCGATGTTGCCCATTGCGTCACGCACAGCAAGATAAAGCTTGCCCTGACCGTAAGAATATGTTTCAACGTGTGCCATTTATTGTTCTCCTTGTTCGGATTCGTTAGTTTCGCCGTTTAACGGCACTGTGTCGGCATTGATGCCGGAGTTTTCGGTTTGTTCGGCTGTGGGCGGTTGTTGTTCCGCTATGCCGGTTTTGCCAGTATTTTCATCCGCACTTTTAACTGCCGTGCCGATTTGATGCCGGATGAGATACGCCGCGTCGGCGTCGGTTACGTCAATCACATCACCCGCCGAGTAGCCGACACCTGCGTGGACGTGCGATTGGTTTAATTTAATTTGCTTCATCGGTTTCTCCCCATGATAATTTTGGTTTGATAGGTCTCCATCCAGACCAGGTAAGCGTTGCTGTAATCCACTACATCACCGCGTACAAAAAAGGTTTCTTTTGCGCCCGGTAGCGGTGGACGCCAGCCCATCAGCTGTTCCCGGATTTTGCCGATAACCGGATTACTCACGTTCAAATGCGGTGTTTCGATGTTGTACTGATATGACTGAACAATTACGATGACCGAAAAGCTCACGGTGACCATCTGACGTACCGAAATATCATTAAGCGTTCCGATTTCGCCATTAGGTACCACAAATACTGCCGGTGTCGGTAAACCGGCAAGGCTTAATTCCGTGATTGATCGATATTCCGCGGTCGAACCCAACGTATGAATGTATTCCGGTTGTAGTGGTTTGAGCTGTTCAATCACATGCTTTAAGTCAAAGGGACCGTATTGCATTAGTAATCCTTCAAAGTTTCGGCGGTAAACACGCGGTCGCGCTTGGTAAATTTCGGAAAGCCGGAAGCAGGTACAAGCTCATCTTCCATTCCTAAAGAAAATTTACCTTCAGCAACCAGTTGCAACAATTTCAAGGCATCGCGATAGTCACGTACAATCGGACTATTTTTCTCTTCGGATATCAAATGTTGATGAAGAGAGTAGCGAACAATTGCACGCGCCCAAGTCGTCAAAATACGCGGTGTTTGCTTAAACGGCAGCTTATAGCCGCGCTGACGTAAATAACCGTCAATTAACGCCGAGGCGTCTGCAATCACTTCTTCGATGCGGGCGATTGCCTGCTGTGCTTTTTCGAGGGTTTCCGGTTGCACGCCGGAAGTATCCTCACCGTCAATGATTTTGTCGATAACACGCCAGTCGGCAGGGGGTTGCCCCACCTGCGCAGTAACTTGCGCCAGTTCCATCACGCCAGGTTTTTCACTTAATTGTTGCAGGCTGATATACATGTGACGACCTTATGCGATAACGTTTTCTAAGAAGAAACCGAGGTCTTGTGCAGTAATCAACTCTTTGACAGATTCGCCCACGCGGTGACGGTTGCCGCCACGATAGCCAATGTCTTCGTCGAAGATTGTGCGCACTTCACGGGTACCGAATTGGGCGGTTAAACCGAATGTAGTGCCGTGTTGGGTATCGGCTAATACGTCACGATAAATCAATGAGCAGTGACCGCCCCAGGCTTTGGCAAGCACAGGTTTCTTGGCTTGGTTGACGGTATTCACCAAGGTCTGACCAACCAAGATATTATCCAACTCAAATAACTCACGTAGGAACGCTAACGGCACTAAACCACTATCGCCCAAGGTACCGTTGTAGGCTTTGATGATTTTTTTGTTGGTGCGTAATGCCGTAGCCGCTTTTTGTCCCAAAATCATGATATTCGGACGCATAATCGGCGTATCCAGTGCTTCCAATAATTGCTTAATCGGATCAGAATCATCATGTGTCCATTGGTCATTGCCGCTTAAAGTTTTGCTTAAACCGCTGGCGTAGGATTTTTTGTTAAACACCAGGCCCGCTGTGCGCACTTCTCGCGCCAAATCAATCAAATTGATGGTTTGTTCCACTGCACGACCGTCCGGGTCATAATTTGGCGGTGCATTTTTAACATCAACCAACGGCACCGGTGCGTCTAATGCATGGTCTTCGGTGGACGCGGTCAATTCGGTGGCACTGAATTCCACCTGGTTCGGGCGGGATGTACGACCGACAATGGTTTTAGGCACGGTAAAACCTTCGCCTAAATCATGTTTTAGATATTTAAACTCCTGTTTTGCCACGGTAGTACGTGGTAACACTTCGTCGGCAATCATGCGGCGGTTACGATATGCAATCGCAATCGCGGTTAGTGCCGGATTGACAGGGAAATTTGCTTTACTCATTTTTGATCCTTTTTTCAATAGGTGAAAATTAATTACAGTTTTCGCTTAAGTTTCATTAACGCCTTATTCAGCGGCAAAACCCGGTACGATGAAAAGCGAGCCTAAATCGCCTTCACCGCCATCTTCTTCCGCAAAACCGATGTAGGCTTGTTTAGCCGTGGCTTTTACTGCACGACCTTGTGCATCGGCGGTTAAGCAATCACCGCGCTTAATGTCGGCACCGTACATCACCGGATATAAGCCGGAGCGCACAACATCAACATGTTCGCCAGGCTCTTTCGGCACGCGAGTCGCGATGCCTAATAATTTATCCGTCGCAGCAGTGGCCTGTTTAGCGCCTTCTTTTTCTTCACCGTGGCAGACAATGTGATAACCTTCGATTTTGCCTTCGGTAATGTAAGCAACGGTTAATTCAGGGGTTTGGGTTATTTTTTCGCTCCTTGCATAATATGATTGACGGCATCGGTCATTGAGATTTCAACGCCCGCTTTCGCTTGTTCCGCTTGATAGGCGGTCGCCGCTTTAGCGATAGACGCACCATCGGCAAAATCCACCGCGTCTTTGTCTTTTTCACCTTCTTCGCCGGATTTTTCCGAAAAATCGACCGGTTTGGTGTTAAGTACGTCTTTTAATACGTCAATAGACGATTTGGAGACGGTTTGTGAGCCGTCGGAAAACGACACTGGGGCATTGCCCAGTTGCACCATCACTTCAACTAATCCTGCTTTATGTGCCGGCAATAATTTACCCGCTTTTACAAGGCTGTCGGCAAAATCGGTGGCTTCTTTTTTCTGCTTTTCGGCTTCCGCTTTGGCTTTTTCTTCCTCGGCAGCTTTGACTTTGCTCTCGCGGTCGGCAATAGCGGCTTCACGTGCGGCAAAATCAGCTTCTTTCTTCGCCACTTCGTCGGCTGCCAGTTTTGCGGCGGCGGCTTCAATCGCGGCTTGTTGTTCTGCTTCTGTCATGGTTTTCTCCTGTGGTTTGGGGTGATCAGAGTCGGATTCGTCAAAAGCAAAGTCGGCAAACGCATTTTCACCGCCTTGGCTTTCGGCAAAGTTTACGTCTGCCAAGCCTTTCACGGCGGGCGGTACGGCGCCCAAAAAGCCGACATGACGTAAATAATAATGACCGGGTTTCGGATTGCCGGGCGTTTCCGGCAAAAAAATGGATGCACTGCGCTTTTTATAGCGTCCGCTGTTTACCGCCTCGGCAAAGGCTGCATCAACCTGTCCCACGTGGACGTAAAGTGTGCCGTCCTCCACGCTGGTTTGTTTCACCCAACCGTAAGCCGGGGCGGTAAGACTTGGGTGACCGATAACAATCGGTGATTCGGCTAATTGCGGGTCGTAACTGTCGGCAATATCATTGAGCATGTCCGCCGTAAAGGAGATATCACGCCCGTCCATCGCCGTATGAGTGCCTAATTTCATAATCGGCATTTTGGTTAATGTCATGTTGAAATGTTGCTCCGGTTAATTCAATGGAGCCAGTATGACGAGTAGGAAAAAAAATGTATTTTGGACGCGTCTAGAATGTGTTAAGTAAAGAAGTGGATAAAATGCGATGGGATAATATCTTATTTTGCGCATTTTAGGCGTTTATAAACGTTTATAAACACCCAAAAAACTATTTAAGCAACAATGTATCGAAAAACAGATAAAAATGCCAGGGTGCGCCTTTAGGCGTTAAATTCGTTTTTCAGGTGTTTACGGGCAATTTCCAGTAATCGCTGTTCATCGTCTGCCGACAAACCGAGCCATGGGCGTGCCGGGATAGTGACACTTTTTACCGGGCGTCCCTGTACGTTTAATGCCTTGGCATTTTTTGCAGTGACCGTTCCACCGAATTGATGGATGGCGGCATAAGGTCGGTCGCTGCCGAAGACCACTCCAGTATCGCTTGCCTGGTAGCGCAGTGTACCGCTCAAATGCCCGTCGAGGGTTAAAATTTTGTCAGCGTTTTTCTTTTTGCTCTCGCGATACCAATCTTTAAGTGGTGTCCACGGCGTACCATCGGGGGCTTGTTGGGCGGTAAAGCGGGCAAAATGGATCGCCAGTAATTCTTCGCCCATTTCGGCAAACATCAGCTTGGGGCGACTTAAGCGTGCCACCGCTTTATCCAGTATGCGACTAAGCGTTTTAATATCTAATTCGATGTTGACTGCGGTCATATTTTGTCCTATATTGATTTCAACGCATCGGGTGGGCAGTCCCCGCCAGGACCTCCAATCCCACACCCGGCGAGAACTCACCTGTGGCGGCGGGTGAGTTTTTTAGCCTTCATCATCCCGGTAATATAACATCACACCGGTGCGCACCTGCTCTAAGTATTCTTCTTTGTCCGGCGCAAATATCGTCGTTCCTTCCCAGCCGTCACGCCCAACATCAAACACCGCCAATGCCGGCACATTATGTCCGTCGCTGTCTAATTCAAAGCGGGCGATATAACGACGGCGCACGGTTAGCAGTTTCAAGTAGTGATGATATTCGGCACGCGTCCAGATTTCATCGGGCGACTTCAGCGCCATAGCTAAAATCTTCAAATACACCTCGCGCCCGCGCTTTTTAAGTTTGGAGTGACCACTGCGCGAGGTAAACAGGGCATCACTAATTACCAGGCTTTCACCCAGCACGTCTTTAAATATCGCGGGTTTTTCTGCGGTGGCGCCGAATTCGGATAAAAATGCATTGATATAAAATCCGTCCTCTTTACCTTCCGGCAACAATAACCCGGCGGAGACTTTGCGCGGCGACGGCATTGGAATTGGCGTATCACTACGGTGCGGATAAAACGCTACGCGGCGCGGTTGTCCGCCGTCGTCTAACGGCGGTAGGGTTTGACTGTTTAAGCGTGATGCGCCCGGTATGTGCTCAAAGCCGGGGTCGATACCTTTTGGCACTTGCACAATGCGCGGATTCAACCCGCGCGCGCCGATAAGACGTTCTTCCCATTCGATATTCGGCGCTTTATCTACTTTGAGTCCGTTGCGGTCCATGTATTCTTGACTGCGTCCGATAACGGTACATTGACAACCCCAAGCGTTGATCGGGAAGTGGGTTTGCCACCACGGGTCGTCATGGCGTAAAATCAAGCCGTCCCAGTGCAGGTGCTCAATGCGCGGGTGGCTGACGGCGTCGCTGTGGACGTATTCCCAGTACGGCATGACCTCTTTGAGCTCCTGCAATTGGGTATATCTGCCCGCCTGATAACTGGAGCGCAGATTGGTTTCGTAAATAATACGACTGCGCCAGTTGCGCCCGCCGTGATAATCCCAGCCGTGTTTCGCGACGATATTGTCAAAATCCTTGCGAAAATCTTCCAGGGTTTTGCCATTTTTAATAAAATCCTGAATACTGTTTGCAAAATCTTCGATGATTTCGCGCCGATTGGCACCGGCAACGACTGCCGCGTAATCATGCTCGGCGTTGTAAATATCCGTCCATGTGGCAGTAGGGGTCGGAATTTTGCGCTTATAGAACTCAATCTGCTCATTAAACGGCACACGCCCATACGCCACTTTACTCATTGCCCGCCTCGCTTACGACCGATTCACGTCCGCTTAAATTGGCCGCATTAAGTGCAATCGCCATGGCAGCGGAATATTGTTCAAGGCTCATCTCCGGCAGGATTGTCAGCAATTCATCGCGCAATTGTTCAAGCGATTCTACACGTTCGGCCAACGCGCGCACTTTGCCCACCCAGTCATCAATTACCGGGGCAAGATTGCCGTCGAGCTGGTCAACCATGTGCGCAGGGATGTCTTTTTCCACCGTGTCCGCAAAGTCCGCCGTTTTCGTGACCGGCTTATTGGGTGCCGGATCATCATTATTCGACCCTTCCGCTTTCTCCCAGTCACCACCGTAAGATGCCTGAATTTGTCCCAAGGTCGGGCGATAGCCAGTGGTTTCAAAAATGACTTTGTCGCGGTTGGCTTTTTGCGTTAAGTCCTCCGCCTCATCAAACACTCTAAACACGCGGGGTGGGCGTGCATTGGCAAAATTCATTTGAGTCAACCATGTCACCGGACCGCGGTTAAAAGATTCACAAATCACGTCAGAGTCCGCTTTGATGATAGATTCCAGCACTTTTTCCTGTAAATCATCATTTCCTAAACGTCCTGCCGTGCCACCTGATGAGGAGGTTTGCCCGAGCACCACGCGCTGGATACCTTCATTCATCGTATCAAACAACTCTTTGTAGGAGCCGTTACCGGTGCGCCCCTGACTTAACAGCTCAATGGGCATATCTAACGGTATCACAATGCCGCTGTCGGATTGGATAGATTCTACCGCCTCCAACAGTCTTTTTTGGTCGGCTTCGCTGGCATTCTTGCCGTAGCGACCCAACACCGTCGGCATACCAAATTTCTCCAAAAAAATCAGCCAAAATTTCACGCCGTTACGCTTAAAATAACTTAACCAATACAACCAATGAGCAAGACCAATACCATAGGGTTCGTCGTCATGGTCGGCACCAGTGCAAAAACACCAAAAATACGGTGCCGGGCATTCAATCCCCTCGGTTTGGTTTGTACGGGTAAGTAAGCGCAATTCGCCCTTTGGCGTAAAGCGGAAACGGCGACGGTTGCGCACTTTGATATCTGCGACATACTTGCCGTTATCATTCACTCGATAAATTAATTCTGCCACTGCATAGCCGTAAAAAATACCGTAGTGCATGAGTTTAGTAATGCGGTCAAAACCAATTTCAGCCACCCAATCGCGGATAAAGTCCGCTGCTTCTACATCCTGCGGTTCGTCGCTTGCAGGCTCTACCGTCCATTCGCGGGCAATCAATGCATCTTGGCGTTGAGTAAGGGTGCGTTTAACTTCTTCATCGCTTAATACATTCCCATACAGCGACAGGTCACCGTTACCGCGTCCGCGTAATACGCCATCTTCCGGTTGCGCCAATGCCCCAACATAACCTTTGGTAATATCCTGTCCGTCGCCGGTTGTGGCGATTTCACGGTTGGTTTCCGGTTTTTTATTTTTGCTTTTGAACCAATCTTTAAACCCCATCATTAAAATCCTCTAAAATTATTATGTCCGCGTACCGTGCCAAAGCCACGTGTGGAAAATGAGCTACTTGTCCCGAATAAATCTGCCGTAGTACGACGCTGCCCGGCTTTAAAATCAATTTCAAAACCTTCGTCGGTGCGATAGGCGTAATAGAGCAGGAGTTTGGCTATGCCTGCATCGCCGTGTCGTTGGGTGCCATTATTACCTTGAGTTCGTTTATCCGGAATTCGTGGCACGCCTTTTACCACCTGGAATGCGCGCAAGTCGTCCAGCATATCGGCGTGATGCGGAATACAGTGAAAAGTACCGTCTTCGAGTGCCGCTTTAAACGGTGGCGCATGTTGGGCGTACCATGATTCGCTTAACATCACCGATTCCACGACCTGTCCATAACGGTCAAATGCCGCTTCCGATAAGAATTGCCCATTGCCCCGTCCATCATTCGCGGCTTTGGAAAAGCGTGGTAGGCGGTCGGCGATGTAGTAATAAATCTGTTCTTGTTGCTTAAACGGGATTTTTGACATTTCCAGCACCAACACTTCTTTCAGTGTTAAATCGAGCTGTTCCTGTCCTACGCAAATCACCGATAAGTCTCCGCTGCGCGCAAAGTCCTCGCCGATATAGCTGCGTTGCCCGTTCGGCAATGCCTGCAACACCGGCAACAGGTTCTCTTCGCACCATGCTTCGATTTCAGCATAGCGCACGGGTTCGTCAACAAGGCTGAATTCGTCTTTTTTGGTTAAGCGGATAAGCGGCGTATCTTTGCTCATGCGGCTTTCAATGAGCGCGCGGGTAAGCCATGCACCGCCCGAGTTGCGCGGGATACAATCCAACTCTTCGGAGGCGGCGTCACCGTAAGAAGCACGGATTTCAGCTACCCAGGCATCTTCGCTTGCTTTCGTCCATTCACGTCCTAAACGTAAACAAATGCGCTGATAAAGCCCATCTTGGATAGCTTTATCGAAAGGAATGGTGTGTAGGCTATAAGGTTTTTTCCCCGCTTTGACGTCGCTTATCAACTCGTTAAACGGATTATCGACACCGTTGTGGGTGCTGATAATATGCACCTGACCACCCCACATTAAGAGCGCCATTGCGGCTTTCATCAACTCCTCTAGGTCGTCGTGGAACGCGGCTTCATCAATGATGACGCGCCCTTGTTTACCGCGCAAGTTTGAAGGTCTGGAAGACAGTGCAGTAATTCGCCAACCACTGGCAAAACGGATGATGTAAGCCAGAATGGCTTTTTCTTCGTCGCCTTCTTTAAAAATTTCCTCGGTTTCTTCGATTTCGCCCGCTGCCAAACCGTAGGCTTTCGCCCAGTTGCCGCAGTCGCGGATAAACTCTAATGCCATTTCTTTGTTATAGCCGATATACCATGAGTCCATGCCTTGTTGAGACGCCGCCAATAGTGCGGTGTCGGCAGCTTCGCCCCAGGATAGACCGATACGACGGGATTTTTCGCAGACTTTAACGGCGGTCGTATCAGCGCACCACTTTTGCTGATACGGTAACAATACGGCGGGCGTGCGGGCAGTTTCAGTGGTATTTTCCATTACGCGGTGATCCCCAAAATTTGTTGACGTATTTGGTCTGCCGTATCCGCACTTAAACCGCCTTTCTTAACCAAGGTTTCCACTTCCTTCGCGGCGGCTTCGGCACGGGCTTTGATTTCAGCTTGATATTTTTTCAGATTAATACTGGCACCAATAAGTGGGCTGATGTTTTTCCCCACAAACGATAACGCGGTAAGGCGTTTCATCGGGTCGTCCTCTTCCTTGATTTCTTCCAAACTCATTAACGCCTGGAACACTTCGCTTTGGATCATCTCTAAAATCGCATCGCTTTGCGCACCTTTCTCGTTACTGATGTTTTCAGAAATCACTTTAGCAGCTTCCGTACTGGCTTTAATCGAAGCAAGACGTTGCTCTAACTTTTGACCATAGCGATGCACCGCACTTTTTGAAATATCATACCCACGTTTTTTCAGCGCTTCTTCTAATTCACGATAGCCGCTAAAATTACTTTCGACCAATGCCGCATCCAGCCAATCTTTAACCGCTTTTGGCAATTGTTTGACAGTTGAACGTTTTGGCATAATAACTCCCTACCAGTATTTTTCCGGACGGGCGATACCTTGACCGACAGGTGTGGTATATTCCACGATATCTACACCGGCGCTGGTGAGTTTTGCATGCCAACGGGCGGTATCACGTCCCTTGATTTCAACCAATCCCTTATCCTGTAAATAATCCAACTCTCGACGTAACTCAATCATTGTCAGTTGAATCGGTACGGTTTGGATAGTGGATAACAGCAGACTTTCCGGCGCACCGATAGGGCGGGCGTGGTCGAGCGTGAGTAAAATCAACCAGCGAATATGTTCTTTTTTATTTTGTTCAAAATTAATCATAGTGTTACTTCCCGTTCATCAAGATCACCTGATCTAACTTGGCGTTAATTGCGTCAAAACGTGCTGAATTGACGGTTTCGCTGCGGATAGCATCTTCGCGTCGCTGATAATCGTTCGGCATACTGATTTTAAGCTCCGTCACGGTTTTATTGGCGGCTTCGGATAACTCTTTGGCGGCTTTAATGTCGTCATGTAATCGACGGTAACGCTCTTCGCTGAATTTGAATTTTTCGTTGAGTTTTGATTCAAACTGCGCCAGTAAAATTTTACCGAAGCCTATCAGCATACCAATAATGGTAATGATCAACCCCACAAAATAAGTGACAACCTGCCACCCGCTGATTTCAATCATAAATTTTCCTTACTTATTGTTTTAATTAATTCAATATGTTTACCCGCACATTCGCCATATAAGTCATACATTTGTTTGAGTGCGATAAATACTGCCTCTGCGTTATTGGCCGGAAGGCTTACCGGCGGTGGACACGCGGTCTGTAATACCGCCGGTAGCGGAGGTTGTCGCACGTTGACGGGCTGTGTTGAGGCTGTGCATGCTGTCAGTATCAAAACGGCAAGTAGCACGCAAAGCGCTTGTTTTTGCCAGAATTTTTTGTAATTCATCAGTGGTTTTGTCTCCCAGTTGTTGGTAGTACCTCAAATTTTCCGTCAGGGTTAAATTCGCTTGGTTTGCTTGCTTAATTTGTTTGTCCAGCTCAAGTAATTGTGCTTGTACCACTTGGTTTTTGATGATTTCAAACTCAAGCTTGGCAGATTGGTAACCGCTGTGATA
Organism: Rodentibacter sp. Ppn85; assembly: GCF_001999335.1. Classification (GTDB taxonomy): domain Bacteria; phylum Pseudomonadota; class Gammaproteobacteria; order Enterobacterales; family Pasteurellaceae; genus Rodentibacter. Next base: position 49,728 of record NZ_MLHS01000035.1, read on the forward strand.
CGCCCGGTAATAGCCCCAGATAGAAATTGCGGCAATAAGCAGTCCGTTAATCAGGGTTTTACCAATCTCTTTACCAAACAGGCCGGTTAAATATTTTATAAACATACCGATGGTCCCCAGGTTTGATAAAGTGGCTGCCAGTGGTAAATAATCCGTTTCGGATAACCACGATTTTCGGTGAAATTGGCGCGACTGCGCCCGCTATTGACGAGTTCTACCCCCTTCCAATAGGTCAACGGGTCAATCCCTTGCGTTCTGGCTTTGCGTTTATCCTTTTGTACCCAACCCAATCCGCCGTTATAAGCCGACAACATAAACGCCACACGACTACACTCAGTATGCGCAGAAACACGCTGATAAAGCCAGTAGTCGTAGCGCACTAAGGCACGCAACGCCCAGCTGGGATTGTAAGGTTGGTTATCCGCAAGTTCGGGATAAAGTCCACTTATCCAACGGGCAGTTGACGGCATAAACTGCGCCAATCCCCGCGCACCAACGGGCGAGACGGCCCGAATATCCCATTGAGACTCTTGGTGAATTTGTGCGGCAAACAGGGCTATTGGGGCTTTCAGGCCCCAAACGGCATGACTGTTGCGGATCAACTCACGCTGATAAGGTTTGGCAGCCTGCGGTATGGATTGCACTGCAAGCGGACAAAGCAACGTAATGGCAACGAATAAACGATGGATAAATCGCATAATTTAAAGCCCCAATGTCACACCCAACATGACTGCACCGACAATGAGCGCGCGGCGCAGCACCACGAGCGCAAAAATGAGTTCGTAGCCTTTGTGAACAGGATATTCCGGTCCGGCATGTTCCGATTGATTTTGATTTTTCAGGTATTGTTTCCAATTAATTTGCAAATAACTGCCCGGGCTGGCATAAGGAAATAGTGCACGGTCGAGGTGGTAGCCAATAATGGCAGCAATGGATACCAGGGAAAGCTTATACAGTACCACCGGCACCTGTTGTGGCGAGGTTAAACCAATAATGATCAGTAAAACCAGTGCGGAAACGACCCAAGATAACAGGCGACCTTGTTTTAATGCGTTAAAAAAGCCTTTCATAACATACTCCTTCGTTAAAAATTAATTGGTTGATTCAGGCTTTTTTGAGTGTAGCTATTATCTGTGGGTAAGTATTTTGGACGCGGCTAGAATAAAGTGCGGTAGGGTTTGGTTATGATTTGCACGATGCGGCAAGTCCTACGACCTGCCGCCATTACCGAATATCGAAAAACAGGGAGAAATAATGAAGCTTAAATCAATCAACATCGCTAAGGTTATTATTACACCAACAGGCTATTGTTTGGTAACAGCCGAAGATTACGGCGACGCTTTCCTGATTCCGCTACAACAAAGCGGTGACCGTTATATTTACGCACGAAAAGCCAAAGAACAGCCTATTGATGGCGAGTTTATTTATGCGACGAGCGCTGAAGAAATTGCGGCATGTGAAATCGAAGAGGAGTGGATCGTCGCTATGCCGGAAAGTGTTTACTGGGATTCCGCCGCCTTTCTCCATTTCTGGAATGCCGGCAGATTGGTTGGTGTCGATGTGATGTTACAAGGTGTGTTTGCCCAGCAAGCGGAGACCTATGCGTGCCTTACCGGGCGAGAAGAATGATTTTAGCGTTTTCTAAGCGTCATCGCACGATGAACGATTTTATAAGGGCTTACCGGCGGCTCTGTCGGTGAGCTTTTTTTGTGGTACGGCATAAACCCAATCACGCCGCGCTTATACAACCCCATCACCACATTATTTAACTCAAACTCACCATAGGTTTCCTCAAGTTTCGCCCAAAATTCTTGGACTGATACAGCATTTGGATAGTGTTTTTCCATTTCTGTAATAATAATTTCTTCTAGGTCTACCATGAGTTTCTCCTTCTTAATAAACATAATTAATCTATTACTGAGCATTAAATAGACCAATAACTTGATTTAACTGGTTTATATAACACAATTGATGAACAATTGTTACATTTCATTGAATGGTGCCCATTTGTTATTCCGGCAGGTTGAAGTATCGACCTCTTGCTTTGCTCATAACAATGAGCACATAAATAATAGTTAAGCGCATTCCCATCCGAATTATCTACGGGTTGGTTTGGGCGATAAACCACAGCACCACTGGAAAATTGATATGGCGAATACTTGTCTTTCTCCATTTCAAACTTTTCATATTGTCGAATTTTCTCTTCCAAGTCTCGATGATTGAATTTCAACGTTCGTAAATCGAGCTGTAACGATGTAACCAGTTGTTGAAGCTCAATAGTCATCTTGGCTATTTCCAACGTTTTAGCGCTGGTTTCGTTTAATTCCCGCAAATGGTTTAAATTGTCTTCTAGCTGCTTAGTTTTATCCCATGCCTCTTTGATAGTTTTGGCAGTTTCTATCGTTTCTTTAAACATATTTTCTCCGAATACTTAAATTTTTATAACAAACCAATACCTGCACCAACAGCCGATCCTAAAATAGACACAACTAACGGATGTGTTAAAAATTGATTAAGCAAGGATTTAGCTTCTTGCTTTTCTGATTCAGAAGCTGATGATGAATTTATCTTTTGGATCAATTCATTAAACGTATTTGTAATATGCTGAACATTATGATCACCAATCTGAACTGATTGGGAGCCATGAAAACTTATATTCTGTATACTTCTTTCTGGTTGCGGTGAAGGAGGTGTTTTAGTAAATTTCACTTGATAATGTGGCGGAATACTTCCAAACTGTTGAGAGTAACAAGTTACCTCTGTAATATAATAGCGATCATCGTTGCCGTTAGGTAACTTACGAATGATAACGTCACCTTCCTGTATATCCGCTTTAATATCTGAAACAATAATAACAGTCCCAGTAAAAGATGCCTGATAGGGGCCTTTCGTAGAACCATCTTGCTTTCGAACATAAAAATCTTCTTTCATTTTATTTAATATACCCAACATTATTTTCTCCTATTTACTGATTTTTATTTAGTTGTTTCAATTACATTTTCCCATTCTTGCTGTATCAAACCCCATTGAATAGACATCTTTTAACAGGTCGGTTAAATACCCGCATCTTTCGGCAAAAGGCATAGCGCGGATTTGCTGCATTTTTTCGTGGCGGGTTTCGACAGGGAGTGTGGAAAATGCCAGTGCTTGAGCGAAAATATCAAGTAATAACGCCTCGGATGCCACATCAATTAATAACTGTTCTTGGTCGGTTAAGGTTTGCATGATGTTCTCCGTTGATTAGCCTACTTTAAGATTCTCAAGTGCCGCCGCGTTCGCCAACGCCTTGGCAGTCCGTTCAATAGCATCTTTTCCTTGTTCATTGCTTTCGCGATAATCCTCTAATAATTCAGCTTCTTGTTTATTCTGAGCGGTAACAGGGCTATTCGACATTTCAACAAACATAGTTCCCTTCCCAGTAAGTAACCAATTCAAATTTATACCCAAATGAATAGATAACTTAACTAAAGTATCTACGTTAGGCTCTCTTTCTCCTCTTAAATAGTTCTGAAGCGAGCTATATGGTATATCTGACATTCTAGAAACTTCTACTATTTTCAATGACTTAGATAGGAAAGCTTCTTTAAGCCTATTTTTTATATTCATATGAATAAATTTTCCTTGTAATTGTTCCCAATTGAATATAATATTGACGCAACTTAAGATAAATTATATCTAACAACAGGAGCAAAAAAAATGACTACCGAAACAAAAACCCCTGATCAGGTCCGCATGGAGTTTTATAAGCAGGGAATAACTTTTGCTCAATGGGCAAAAGATAACGGATATAACCACGTTGTAGTCAGTCGGGTGCTTAATGGCGCCAGCAAAGCACAACGGGGAAAAACCTTAGAAATTGCGATTAAACTCGGCTTAAAAGCCGCATAGGAGCAAACATGAGAAGATTACTGATTAAATTCTGCACTTGGTATTTGGCGCGCGAATACAGACGACGCGAACGCAAAGACATTAAAAACCAAGCGATTTTGAATAAGTTCCGTGAGCAAAACACACAACAAATCGCCGATAAACACAATATTCCGGTTAATCAAGTTAAACGTTTACAAGCCAAAGTTAATTAATGAGGTGTGAATATGACCGAATTAAAAGGTACAGATAACAAAGCCACGCGACGGGTATTAAATGTTATCCGAGCGTTAAAAGGTTATTCGCTTGGCGGGTTAAGCAATACCGAGATTGCCGAACGGTTACATGAAAGCCCGGTCAACATCACCCGCGCATTAGCGGTACTGATTGATGAGGGGTTTGCCATCAAACTGGATAACGGTCGCTTTGCGTTAAGTATTCAGGTGCTACAAATTGCCACTGCACACTCAAACGAATGTAATTCGGCTATCGACCGGGTACATCAATTAAACCAACGTATTGCCGCCGGCGCACTTAATTAAGGAATAAAACATGACGGAATTAACTATTGAACAATCACAAAATGCGGTTGCATTGGCAGCAAAAGCCATCACACAAGATAAAGCACAGGCTTATGAATTGGTTGGGATGATTAAGGCTTTTGGTTTTGCAAAAAAACTTGTAACAGTTACAGAAATTAAGATTTTACAAGAAATTAAAGAAGCTAAGAAATACAAGGGTTTAGAGCTAATCACCCCTACAGGAGAAGCTGTAACGGTTACAACATTCACGCAATTTTGTGAATGTTTAGGCATGAGCTATGAGAAAGTCAATCAAGATTTGCAGAATCTAAACGTTCTTGGCGAAGACTTTCTAGAGACTAGTCAACGCCTCGGCTTAGGCTACCGCGAAATGCGTAAACTTCGCCAGTTGCCGGAAGAGGCCCGCGCCGAAATCGTCGAAGCAGATTATTCCGAAACCGCAGATAAAGAAGATTTGATTGAGAAAATCGAAGAATTAAGCGTGAAACACGCCAAGGAAAAAGAAAGCCTGCAGGCACAACTTAAAACGGCAAAGGATAACTATGAGGCGCAAGCTAAGGTGCTGGCGAATAAAAACGATCAGATTGACCGTTTAGATACGGAATTAGCGAAGAAAACCAAAGCGATTGAAACCCAAACGCCGGACAGTAAAGGCGCGTTGTTACGGCAGGAAACTACGGCAATCAGTTACAGTGCGGAAGCCATTTTGCGCGGACAGGTATTTAAAGCCTTTGAAACCCTGCAGGCGCATACAGAAGAGACGGGTATTGATCACAAGCAATTTATGAGCGGAATACTCGCCGAGTATCAGTTGATTTTATCGGAGTTGAAATCGCATTTCGGTATTGATGATGTACCGAGCGGTGAAGACTTACCGGAATGGGCAAGAAAAGGTTATACGGGTGATGAAGATAAAAACGATATTGATAACAACCTAACCGCTCTCTTAGATGAAATAAGCGATGCTGATATTGTGGAGTGAGAGGCGATGCAATGGCAATTTTACCGAGTGTACTGTCCTACTGGGCAAACCGTGTAGAGACGGCAAAGTTTGGCGAAACAGAGAAAGAGATTGCTGCAGGTTGCGAAAAAACAGGTTTAACGCGATCGACATTTTTACGGCAGATAAAACCTTTTCGCCCCCGGAATGGGCGCAAGGTACGACGTGATAAAGGGGTAAACCAGTTGGAGTTGGATGAATTGAAATTGATTAGTGCTGCCTGGCTTTATACGCGCCGTAAAAATAACAAATCAATGATGACATTAGAACGCGTACTGACCGTGTTGAGAACCAATAACAAAATTAAGGCGGAATTTGTAGATAAAAGTACTGGTGAGATTCGACCCTATTCAACAAGCTCGGTGGATAGAGCGTTAAGAAATGCCTGTTTACATCCTGACCAGCTACTACGTCCTGCACCTGTCGTACAGCTACAAAGTCAACATCCTAACCATGTTTGGCAAATAGACCCGTCTTTATGTGTATTGTACTACCTTAAGGAAGCAGGCAAAGGCAATGGGCTGTGTGTGATGGAGGCGGAACAGTTCTATAAAAATAAACCCGCTAATGTAGCGAAGGTAGAGCCACAACGGGTGTGGCGTTATGTGATTACCGACCACGCAAGCGGTGTAATTTATGTGGAATATGTTTATGGCGGCGAAACAGCGGAAAACATTAGTGAAACCTTTATTAACGCTATTCAGAAAAAAGAGAGCCCTGCGGAGCCATTTTTTGGCGTACCGAAAATCTTGATGTTTGACCGAGGCAGTGCCAATACTTCGCAAATGTTCACGCACTTACTGAATCAATTAGATGTGAAAATTGAAGTGCCAAAAGCGCACAACGCCCGAGCCAAGGGGCAAGTGGAGAAAGGCAATGACATTGTAGAACGACAATTTGAAAGTGGATTGCGGTTTATGAATGTGTCTGGGCTGGACGAGTTAAATCAACTTGCCCACCAATGGATGCGATATTTCAATGGCAAAATGGTGCATTCACGCCACGGGCGGACACGTTATCAAATGTGGCAATTTATCCGCCCCGAGCAGTTGATTGTGCCACCGAGCCGTGAAATTTGCCAAGAGTTGATGATTACCGCACTTTCTGAGCGTGTAGTTAGCGACAAATTGGAAATTAACTTCGAAAGCCGTCGTTATGATGTACGAGATGTGCCTGATGTAAAAATCGGTGAAAAAATTACGGTAGGCAAAAATCCTTATCGCCCTGAATGCGTACAAGTGCAATGTTTTGAACGTGAGGTTGATAAAGAGGGTAAAGAAAGCCTGAAACCTTACTGGGTGATACTGGAGCCTGTCGAAATCAATGAATACGGTTTCCGTGTCGATGCTGCAATGATTGGCCAAGAATACAAGGCTCATAAGAAAACCGAGTTTGAAATCCATAAAGAGCAGGCAGAACAGCTGGCTTACGGCGTAACCAATGAAGATGACCTGAAACGCGCAAAAAAAGCAAATACACCATTATTTAGTGGCGAAATCAACCCTTACAAACATATTGAAGAAACGGATTTAAATTGGTTTATACCAAGAAAAGGTCAAGAACACGAACTGACTATCAACGCCCGCCGCGTAGAGTTATTGCCAATGTCGGTTGTGGAATTTGCTAAATCCGGTAAAGCACAATGGGGCGATTTATGGACGGCAGAGTGTTATCAATGGGTAAACGGTAGATATCCGCAAGGTGTGCCGAGTGAGGAAGCAGAACGACTTTTAAATCTTAGCTTCGATGACTTCAAGGCAGAATTTATTGCGCCTATACCGACCAAATCACCATTACGATTAATTGCCGCTTAGAAAAAAGGAGCATAACAATGCTAAAGCTAAAACAGGTATTAGAGGAAAAACATATTTCTCAACGCAAACTGGCAGGGCTTTTATCGGTATCACCGGCAGTAATTGCTAATTTAGTTAATCACAGTTTACTGATTAAAACAGATACGGAGCAATTTAAATTCCGGCTTGAGGAAGTGTTGAAAAATTTAGGGATTTCGACCGCACTTTCTGAGCTTTTAACGGAGGTTTCCACCGGTGCGCCAACACCGGCGGAAATGCCAACTACTAATGAAGAACCACCAACATTAATAGAGGACGACACTATGTTACTCGCAAAACAGGCTTTATTTCCAGCCACAAAACAACATTTTTCACTTTTTTCCAATCCATTTACCGATGAAGTGCGTTCTGCCGATGAGGTTTTCGCCTCACCAGATGTGCGTTATGTACGCGAAGCCTTATTTCAGACGGCAAAATTCGGCGGCTTTGTCGCAGTCGTCGGTGAAAGTGGCGCAGGCAAGTCCACATTGCGGCGCGACCTAATTGACCGCATCCACAGTGAAAACCTGCCGGTAGTGGTGATTGAGCCGTACATTATCGCGATGGAAGACAACGACTTAAAAGGCAAAACATTGAAAGCTGCCCATATTGCCGAAGCGATTATTAATACCCTTGCTCCGTTAGAAAACGTGAAACGCTCACCGGAAGCCCGTTTTCGTCAGTTGCATCGGGTATTAAAAGACAGCGCACGCGCAGGTAATCAACATATTCTGATTATTGAAGAAGCGCATAGCTTACCTGTGCCGACACTGAAACATTTAAAACGCTTTTTTGAGCTCGAAGACGGCTTTAAAAAACTACTTTCAATTGTTCTAGTTGGACAGCCGGAACTGAAATTAAAGTTATCCGAGCGTAATTTTGAGGTGCGTGAGGTAGTACAACGTTGTGAAGTGGTTGAGCTTGCCCCGCTGGATACCTGTTTAGAGCAATACGTTGAATGGCGCTTAAAAGCCGTTAACCGTAAGGTCACCGATATTTTTGACCGTGATGCGCTTGAAGCGGTGCGAGCTCGTCTGGTGATGACCAATAGTCGCAATAAAACCCAGGTCAGCCTGTTATATCCGCTTGCCGTCGGCAATTTGTTGACCGCCGCGATGAATTTAGCCGCCGAACTGGGCGCGCCATTAGTTTCCGGTGATGTGGTTAAAGGGGTGTAATGATGAAAAATTGCAATCAAAAACACCAAGTTACATTGAATTTAGCCAATATATCTTTGCTTGCGCAATTAAATGCAGCACACAAGGCGGTAATGGCGTGCGCCAGATATGGTTTAACCGTTATCGAACTTCGTTTTAGCGGTTCCATGCCGACTTTAGAAGTGCAGCATAACCCACTAACGCAAAAATGGCTGGATAACCATAAAGCGATTATTTATATGCATAGTAATAATGCCAATAATCAGGTGATATCTACGGCACAACGCCGGTTATGCGGTTGCTGGGTAGTTTTTTCTTTTCCACGTTATCAATCAACACAATCAATACATTAAGGAGTAAAAAATGGCTAAAAGAGCAACTAGAATTAAAACTGACGCACAAGTTTACGTACCGCAAACCCGCGAAGATGTCGCCAGTGATATTAAGACAATTGGTGATTTGAATCGTGAAATCACCCGTTTAGAAACGGAAATGAACGACGCTATCGCAAAAATCACCGAAGACTACAAAGATAAGTTCACACCATTACAAGAACGCATTAAGCATCTGTCGAATGGGGTTCAATTCTGGAGCGAAGCGAACCGTGACCAAATTACCAACGGTGGAAAAACCAAAACCGCTAACTTAGTCACTGGCGAAGTATCCTGGCGAGTGCGCACCCCATCGGTAAAAATTACAGGTGTGGATTCCGTGCTGCAAAACTTGCGCATTCATGGTTTAGATCGTTTTATCCGCATTAAGGAAGAAATCAATAAAGAAGCGATTCTTAATGAGAAAAGTGCGGTCATCGGCATTGCGGGCATTAAAGTGATTACAGGCGTAGAAGACTTTGTGATCACTCCATTTGAACAAGACGCAGCGTATTAAGGAGGTTTGAAATGTGGCATCCGACAAAACATGAAGCGGAGCGCGCTGAAAAATTAATACAAACCGGCAAACTCAATCCGCAAGAAAAAATGGCAATGCGCGCCATTATCCATGCTCATCACGTACTGGGAACGAGAGATTGGTTACAGCGCGCCGTATTGATGGCTTTAGAGCAAAAGTACAAAGGGCAATTGGCGGAGATATAAGCATGATTGGCGCATTTACCCCTCGTAGCTGGGAGAGTATTAAATCTGATGTCGTGCGTGACTTAGCTGCAACAGTTGACGTGCTGGAAATGGCGAAAGACGCGCTGATTGAAAGTGATATTCAAGAAAGTTTACGGTTATTTCGTATCGTGCAGGGCGATTTAACAAGATACGAAACATTAATCAGATTGAATTATGGCAAAAATAAGGAATAAATCGATGAAAGTGACATTTACCCCACCAAGACCGACTTGTAACGACGACGGTTTTGCCGCGCAAACCGTGCATGAGTTTATTAAAAAATATTATCCGGATTCTTATCATGAGGACGCGTTGGTCGCGGAAGAATTTCAGGATGGTATCTATGAAGCATTAATTAATGAACTTTATTTGTATCATGATCCGCAAGTTTTAATGAACATTTTAATCAGGGATTATGATTGGGAGTTTACGGCTGATAATTGGGATAAAATCCAGCATTTTGACTTTTTTGTCCGAGACAGATTAAAAGAAAAAGAGCTGCAATGGGTTAAGGATAATGACATTAAACCGCCTTTTCCAGTGGGTTCGAAAGTACGCCTACCGGCGCATTATGACGAGGCTGTCGGTATTATCAACAAAATCTACGAATACGACCCCGCCAGATACTGTGTACTAACCGAAAAACAGGTGCAATACAACAAAGAAATGGAAAGCATGGGGAAATCAGAGCGACAAGGCGGCTATGTCTTAAAATTTGAAGATGTGGAATTGGTTGAGGAGTATAAGAGATGCTAAAAGAAAGTGATTTAATTGAAGATCATGATTATGTGTCAAAGAATGCCAAAATATATAAAACCCATTTAATCAGCTGGAGACGTATTTTTAAAGTCAATCATACTCAGGGGTATATTACATATTGTGAAATGAAATGGCTCAAGAATGGTTTTAAAGCAACACTGAAAACCATATCAATTAAATCGTTTTTAAGATGGGCGGTGGCTGATGTTACGCCCAAGGAGGCAAAATGAACATATTTATCACACACAGCAACCGGCTAATAGACTTTGCCAATCCGCAAAACAGCGACATTCACATTGACGATATTATTCACCATTTATCCATGATTCCGCGATTCGGCGGGAAATTGGATGTACATTATTCGGTATTAGACCATAGTGTTTTCGCTGCGACGATTGCTAAAACACTTATAAAAATGGAAGACGAAGCGGTGTTTGCGGTGTTAATGCACGATGCACAAGAGGCTTATTTAGGGGACGTTCCAACACCTCTGAAAAGACTATTGCCGGACTATAAAGCCATAGAGCACGCATTTGAGGCTGTTATTCGCACCAAATTTAAAATCAATACCTCCCCTGAAATTGAAACGCTAGTGAAAACGGCAGACTTATTAGCACTAAAAGCTGAAAAACAAGCGTTTTTTGATACCCTGCCTGTGCACGAGCAACACTGGAGGTTTCTAAATAAACTGCCACTTGTACCGCTTTCAGCACGAGATTATATCAATAGCAAGGATAGGTTTAGAGATGCCTTTAACTACTATAGTAAGGTGCTAAATCTGTAATCAGACCTAAAAATTCCAACATATCATTCAGCCTTCTCGCCAGAGAAGGCTTAGTCATATGACGGAGAGGACAAATATGGAACAAAAAGAAACAAGAAGAAAACAATTAATTCAGCTTATTCATATTGGGAAAAGCAAGCTACAAATGGATAAAGAGGTTTATCGCCTTTTTCTTGTTAATACTGTTGGCAAAGATAGTTGCGCGCAAATGGATTTTATTGAGTTAAATAAAGTCTTGGATGCTATGAAAAAACGTGGTTTTCAGGTTGTTGGCGGGCGCTTTAAATATGCCAACCACAAACATCCACAAAGCTTCACCCCGGAGAGCAGTAATATCGTTAAAAAAATTCGGTCAAAATGGCTTGAAATGCATTATCAGGGTATAATTAAAAATAGCAGTGAAGCTTCATTAAATGCTTACATTGCTAAGATTGCAAAGAATAAAGACGGACAGCCGATTCCTTTTGTTACCTGGCTTGATAACGGTCAGGCTATAAGGGTTTTAGAGACACTGAAGAAATGGCAGCAACGTGAATTGGGAGGCAAGTGATGATCACTCAAATGGAAATAGCGCGCCACGAACTTTTGCGTGATATTGAAGACAATGTGAATGCGCTATGCAAAAATTACAAACTTGATGCGGAGGTTTGTGAGCAAATTTCAACAGGCGTTGCTGACTTTCTGGCGGAGCATTATGCCGGGCAGGTTATTTCATTTCCGAAAGACTTTCATTATAAGATTGCCCAACGGGATTTGGATATTTATAATGACTTTACCGGTAATAATTGGTTTTTCTTGGTAAAAAAATATAATATGACCGAATCGGGTATTCGTAAGGTTATTAATCGGGTTCGTAAACGTGTTGCTAAACATCAGCAGCCTGATCTATTTTGTGAATAAAAAACAGCTCCACTGATCTAAAAATGAAGCTGTTTTTGTTTCCTTACCTACTAACTTTCTTTTTCATATTTTGTAATTGTTTTTCATTTTTTGTCTTATAACTTCCATTATCTTCCCCACAAGTCCCTTATTTATCTCGCTGACACTATATTATTTATCTCACTTAGGATCATCAACCTGATGAATATCGCCGATATGAAAATAACTATGCAATGCGACTTCTGCCGGTTGCTGTCCGTAATGGGTAAAAAGAAGTCGGCATTTCCGTTCAAACAGCATTTCAATTTTTGCCTCAATGATTTGATTTTGATCAAACAACGCAAAAACTAACCGCACTTTATCCGGTTGAATCTCATAATCGGAAAGCTGCCATAGACGTAGCCTTGCCGTTCCATGTGCAGGAGATCGCTTTGTACCGAACCAAGGGTAGCAAATCGGCACACCGCCTCGAATTGCCGTGCCTAACTCAAATGGGTCTATTTCACTTAACCAAAGCAAATCTTGTTGTTCGTAATGCGGTTTCCAGCTTAACAACTGGGCGCCTTGTAAGGTAATTTTTGCTTTCCCGACCTGATGATCCAAGCAAATAACCGGAACCTCATTGTAATGATATAAACTTAATTGCGGCGTGAGATCGGTGATTTTATTAATAACTGGCATTTTAGGCTCCTTGAATTTGCAATTTCATTTGTTGCATATAATCGGCGGTTTGTTTAAAAAAATATTGATAAGAAGCACATAGATAGTTTTGTTTCCACTCCTCGTTATCTTGCGGCAGAATGCGATGTTTAGGGCAACCACCGTGGCATAATGTACGAAATTCACATAGCCGACAAGTCTGTGTCAAACTATTTTGCTTATATTGACCAAACCGACGCTGTTTCTCTGATAAGACAAGATGAACTAATGATGTTTCGTTTAAACTTCCCAATTTTTTGTTCGGGTAAACATAATGATCGCAAGAATAAACGTCTCCGTTCGCTTCAACAACCAAGGATTGACCGCAAGTCGGACGATAAATACAACTGCTTGAAGGATAACCCAGCCATTGTCCAAGCAGATTCTCAAACTCCAGTACAAAAATTTTGCCGACATCCTGTTTTTTCCACTCTTGAAAAACATCGACTAAAAAATGTCCGTACCCTTGCTGCGGTACCGAAAAAGCAGTTGTTTTTTGCTCAACCATACAGTTTGTAGAAGGATAAGTTTCAACAATAGGGATAAATTGCATAAATGTCGAACCCAATGATTTGAGTGCAAGATAGGTTTCTTTACCTTTTTGCCAATTTTGATCATTGACGACAGTTAAGGTGTTAAACTCCACTTGATTTGACTTTAATAATTGTAACGCATTTACCACTCGTTCAAAGGTCGGATTACCGTTATTCGTCATACGATAACGGTTATGCACCGCATTTAAACCATCAATGGAAAGTCCGATTAAAAATTGGTGTTGCTTAAAAAATGCCGTCCATTGCTGATTAAGTGCCATACCGTTAGTTTGAAACCCATTGGTGATGGTTTTACCGTTGGCAAATTCTCGCTGAAAATTGACCGCACTTTTGAAGAAATCCAGACCAAGCAGGGTCGGCTCACCGCCTTGCCACATAAAATCAACCCGATCTCCCGCCTGTGATTCGATGTAATTTTTAATATAATTTTTGAGAGTATGCTCCGACATAAACGCGGCATTGTTGCCAAAATACTGCGATTTTCCTAAGTAAAAACAGTATTCGCACTGAATATTACAATGGAAACTACTGGGTTTTGCCATTAAATGAAAATGCGCTTTCGGCAAAAAAAATGACATACTACTTGCCTTTGTGATGATTTAATGCGTCTTTAAATAAGCCGTTTTGTTTTAATTCTTTACCGATACGGATTGCCGTTTCTGTTTCACAGCCGGCATATTCGGCAATTTCTCGGTAAGTCCAATTATAGTAGGGGAAATGTTGGGTAAGAAAATAAAGACTGTCGATAACGCGATCAAAGGTACGCAAATAGGCACTTTTGGCTAAGCGCTGTTCCGCTTCTCTTAACTCCTCCGCTAAGGTTTGCAATAAATATTTTGTCATTGCACTATTATGTAGAAAGAATTGATCGATATTGTCTAATTTGATTTGAATCAGTTCCGATTCAATTAACACTTTCGCTGTGCAGTGGTAATGATTGTTGCCTAAACCGAATAACGTGCGGAAACCGAAATAATCGCCTTGAGAATAAAGTCTGACTAAGCTCTCTTTTCCATTATCAAGGGTATGATAAAGACCGATAAGACCTTGCTTGATATAATAAAATTCGTTCGCTCTTGCGCCTTGTTGGTAAATTACCGTTCCTTTGCTCATTTGCGAAAGCGGATTTAATTGGCACTGAGAAAGCTCGGTAGGTAAAATCAATCCGTTATTCATTATATTTCCTTTTAAACAGGCTCAATAAATTACGTTTTATCAAAAAGATATTTACCCGGAACGATTCATTCCGAGTAAATACGATTTAAATTTCATTAATAATTCGATAAACCCAATTTTCAAGAGGATCGTTTAATCTTTGCATTTCTAAACGCATTTCCTCCAACATTTCTTGCTTTATCTCTTTATAGTTTTCATCATAAAACAAATTGTTCATTTCTTGCGGATCTCGACGCACATCATAAAGTTCACAAATATCCGTCGCATTAAACACGAGTTTGTAATCTTTACGCCGCCACATTCGCTGTTCAAAATAAACAAAATGCCCAGCCAGTTGAGCTAAAACGCCTTTGCGCTGATTATTTTTTTTCTGACGAACAATCGGTAACAGAGTTTCGCCCTCAAATTCCGTCGGAATCGGTTGTCGGGCAATATCATAAACTGTCGAGGTTAAATCATGTAAATAAATCAGGTTATCATCTTGCTGATTTTTTCGTTCGGACAACGGATCACGCACAATCAGGGGAATATTGTAAGTGGTATCAAACATAAATTCGCCTTTTTCAATCATTCGGTGCGCCCCCATGGCATCGCCGTGATCGGCGGTAGCGACAATAAAGGTATGCTGATAAAGATCGTGGTGCTCTAAATACGCCAACAATTCACCGATTGCGTCGTCAATTAATGTGATATAGCCCCAAAATTTTGTAATCACTTCTTTCCAACGATCTTCGCTTGCTTCCCACATTCCCCACATTTTTGAAATGGTGCGGAAATGCCCCGGTTTGCCCTCTAACGGTTTAAAAAAGCTTTCGTCCAGAACGACATCACCTTTTGAATACATTGAATAATAAGGTTCCGGCACGATACAAGGGGTATGCGGTCCCCAAAAGTTAATCCAAGTAAAAAACGGTTTGCCTTCCGCTAAGGATTCTTGAATATAACGTTTGGCTTCATCAATAATAAAATAAGGAATGGTTTGTTCTTTACTACCGGACAATAACCCGCAAAGCTCTTGTACTCGAAGATGCGGGTTTTCGCCGAAATAGGCTTGGCTGACTGTCGGGATCTCAAATCCTTTTTCAGCCAACCATTCCTGATAGCGGTTAGAATGTGTTGGCGGTTGGTTAAAGACTAAATTATGATAAACACCGCTTCCCGGGTAACCATAACTGTCAAAATTATGTCCCTTAATATCATAATCTTCCGGCACGGATTGCGTACCGACGTGCCATTTTCCCACCACATAGCAGTTATAGCCGTCTAATTTGGCAATATTCGGTGCTTCCCGACGAATTTCTCCCGTTCCGCCTTTTTCGCCGTTTTTGATAATGCCATGCGAAGACGGCATTAATCCGGTAAATAAAGAAGTTCGTGCCGGCCCACATACTGAGGCAGGCGTAAACGCGTTATTAAAACAAATCCCCTCTTGCGCCAACCGATCCAAATTCGGCGTTTTGACAATTTGATGCCCGTAAGTACCCAACATATCTTTACGTACTTGGTCGAGCAAAATATACATAATATTCATCACTTCACCTCTTTTTTACGCATTACAACAAATAGTAGCGCTTGGCATATTGCATAGCCTGCTAAAATGAGTTTCGGATTGCCGTCGTAGGAGGCCAAACCAAGCGGAGAAAGTAACGTATGTAGAGTAATCAATCCTAACACCAAAGAAGCGACTGTCAGCGGCGCATATTTCCAATTGGTTAAATCAACACCCTCTTTGTTTTCCTTACTTTCTTGATAAGGTTCACGTTTGAGGAATTGCCCCAATATCAACATTACAACCACATCAAACACAAATAATGCCGCCATCACATAAACAAAATTCACTTTGACATTAAATACCCAAACAATACAGAAATAAAGTACAACGTGAAGCAATAAGGCGATTCTGGCAGCTAATCCGGAAACGGTTTTATTGAAAAGCCCTACGGCAAAGAGTGCCACAATAGGGATATTCACAAAGCCGGCAAAGCGTTTGGTTAATAAGAAAATGCCGTCGGTACCGAACATTAATAACGGTGCTATAACCATGGTTAATATCGCCATGACCGTTGATACTTTTTTCGCATGTGCAATCAATTCTTGATCGGAAAACACTTTTTTACTAATAGACGGTAATAAATCCTTACAATAGATCGTTGCCGCAGAATTTAAAAAAGAGTTAAAGGTACTTAAAATCGCCCCGAACAATGCGGCAATGAAAAAGCCTTGTAAAAATGTCGGCAGCACTTTATTCACTAAGGTCGGATAAGAGGTATCGATTGGGTTTAAATCACCGCCAAGAATATGGAAACTTAATAATCCGGGTAAATTGAGAATAATTGGTAAGGTCAATAAAAATAACGCTGCAATTAAAATACCTTTTTGCCCCGCTTGCAGATCTCTTGCGCCTAATGCACGCTGTACAATAGCTTGGTTGGTCGTCCAATAAAAGAAATTAACAATCAAAATACCGGTAAACATTGCCGGCCAAGGTACGGCATCATCTTTACCGCCTATCGCATTAAATTTGTCAATGTGAGATGTTGTAATGGTTTTGAGCCCTTCGGTAAAACTGCCTTCTCCCAAATAAATGAGCGCAAAAATAGGCACTAATAATGCCCCGATAACTAAAATCACCGCATTAATCGTATCAGATACCGCAACCGCTTTTAAACCGCCGAAAATGGCATAAATTGCGCCCACGATCCCAATCGCCATGACCGTATAAACAATGGATTCGGCATAAGTTAATCCAAAATAAGTTTCCAAATTAAAAATTTTATTAAATGCAATCGCACCGGTATAGAGTGCGGTCGGAATGACGATAAAAAGATAAAAGACTAAAAACAGTGCCGACATAATTAAACGGGTTTGCCGATCAAAACGATTCTCAAAAAATTCAGGAATCGTGGTATAGCCGTTTTTAATATATTTCGGTAGTAAATAAAGTGCCAAAAAGCATAGTGGGATGACCGATTGAACCGTCCACGCAATAATCGAAAAATTCCCTTTATAGGATACCGCATTCACCCCGATTAATTGTTCGGTCGATAATGATGTCAATACCATTGAACAACCAATCACGACTCCGCTTAATCCTCTTCCTGCTAAAAAATACCCTTTAGACGTGGTTAAATCATCATTTTTTGTTTTTTTCCACGAAATAAACGCCACAATTCCAGTTACTATCAGAAAACTGGCAATCGTTATAAACATAAACCTCTCCTCACTTTAATCCAATATAACAGCACACTTAGAATAATATATATAGAGAGGAAACTTTATGATAATTGTCATAACCCTAACCAAATTGGCGTGAGTTAGATCACAAATTTGAAATTCTTTTTTTCAACAATATGAGCAGGATCATAAAGCAAAAAAGTATTATCCAGCATAATAATAAAAAACAGGGGGGAATGATGAGTTTACAGCTAATTTCAATTTTGATGTTATGCGGTTTTTTTACGAATCTGATGTCGGCAATTTTCGGCATTGGCGGCGGCGTATTAATGGTGCCGATTCTCTATACATTATTTCCCGATTTTCCATTACAGATGGTAGCGGCAACCTCACTCACCATTGTTATCGGTTCATCAATCATTAATTTGATTTACTTTTATAAACAAAAAATCAAAATAAACATAAAAGCAATGCTATTTTGGTCATTTTCAACGATTATAGGCGTTCAATCCGGTTTTGAAATTAGTTTTTTCTTACCGGATATTCTGATTATTAGTATTTTTGTTGGTACGTTAAGCCTGTTGGCAATAAAAATAATGTTTAATTCAGAAAACCTGTCGCACAAAGAACGAGAACCAAATGAAATTGGCAAAGGGTGCGGATTATGTCTATTCGGCGGGTTAATCGCAGGATTAACCGGCATTGGCGGAGGCTCGATTATGGCGCCCTTAATCGGGCAGTTAAAAAGCATCAGACCACAACAAATCGCTCCTTATACTAATTATATGATGGTGATCGGCGGAAGCGGCAGCCTATACAGCTATCTGACAAAATCCTCGCCTTTCTATCTAACAGGAAGCTGGCAAATCGGTTATGTTAATTTATCTATTGTAGCCATTGTTGTATTAAGCGCGTTTATAATGAGTTTTTTCTCAATGAAAATTCGCGGCAAACTTTCGCCCTCTCTTACACGAAAATTGCTCTCCCTTATTCTATTTATTATCGCCGGGTATATGCTGGCACTACACTTGCTGAAAGGCTAAAAGTGCGGTTGGTTTTATTAATATTTTGTATCTATTTCCAATACCTAATGATTACTCGTAGGCAGGGACGCCATGCCGGCGTCCCTGTGGCATGTTGAAAGATTCGTTTTTGTACGTTTGCTACATCATACTGAAACATCCCAAAATCCGACCGCTCTTTTACTTTATACGCTCAGCATTTCCTCAGCCAATTTCTTCGCACCTTTAAAGTCCACTTTTCCACTGCCGAGAAGCGGTATTTCGTTTACTAGGAATACTTGACTTGGGAGCATAATTGGCGGTACGTTGAGAGATTTAATACGAGTATTAATTTCCTCAAGACTGAGCGGCGATTTCACTAGCAACACGACACTTTCGCCTTTTTTCTCATCATTCACAGCAATAGCAACAAATTGGTTTTCATCATTCAACACTTGAGTGATGTTTTCTTCCACACTGCCTAGGCTAATCATCTCTCCCCCAATTTTTGCGAAACGGGAATAGCGATCCACAATGGTAATAAAGCCGTTTTCATCAATATGCCCTTTATCACCTGTTTTGTAATAACGCACACCGTCAAGTTCGGCAATGACTTCATTGGTTTTTTCAGGGTCATCCAAATAGCCTTTCATCACTTGCCCGCCACCAATCAAAATCAACCCGTCTTCGCCTGTCGGCAATTCTTCTAAAGTATTCGGATCGACAATTTTGATAATCGTACCAGGCAACGGCATACCCACTGTTCCCACTTTATTAAAGGTAAATTCTTTTAGACTATCAGGATCTAAAATGTTTGGCATATTCACGCTTGCAACCGGTGCGGTTTCTGTCGCCCCATATCCCTCATAGATTTCTAAACCGAATTTCAAACGGAAGGCTTCTTTCACATCCGCTTTCAATTTTTCTGCCCCGGCAATCACCATTCGCACACTTTGCAGCATTAACGGATGCAATTTTTTATTACGGGCGTATAAACGGAAGAATGTCGAAGTGCCAAATATAATACTCACATTATGGTGCGCGCACATTTTGCCCACTTCAGCGCCATCGGTCGGATCCGCGACACTCACCATTTTGATCCCTTCACACAACGGCATTAAAGTGGTTACCGTTAAACCAAAAGAATGGAAAATCGGCAAAGAATTTAAAATAACATCATCTTCTTGGAAATTGAGTAATTCACTCACCTGTTTGATATTAGTGAGTAGGTTTTTATGGCTTAATTCAATACCTTTTGGTGTGCCTTCGCTACCGCTACTGAATAAAATAGTTGCCGTATCATTCAAACGCACATCAGCAAAATACATTAATTTAATCCACCAACGAGGGGCAAAAAACGCGGTTAAAAGTGACCGCACTTTCTCACTTTTTGTGATTTTTTTGCCTAATTGTTCAGCAAAAATCGTTTTACCTGCCAGCACGTCATCAAAGGCAAAACCTTTAGCATTCAGTTTATTTAAGAATTTCTCCGCAGTAATGACCTTGTTAATATTGGCTTTGGCAAGAGCTTTTTCCATCACTTCAGGGCTGAGCGTATAGTTCAAATTGACCGGCACTTTTCCCATCACCATCAACGCCATATTTACAATAGCCCCGATAGCCGAGCTTGGCAGCAATACACCAACATTTTTCTCATCGCCTAAAGTTTGTTTAAGTTGTTTGCCAAACATCAATACGGCGGCAATAAATTTGAGGTTATTCAGTTTCATCCCCTGTCCGTCCACCACAGATTCCTTGAATAAGTTGGATTTCGCACTGTTCAACCAATGGTGTATGAGCGGTTTGCGTTTCGCTATCACTTTTTCCCATACAGAGAAGGAAAGTTCGAGTACTTTTTGTTTCATCGCCGTCGCATCAATAAAACCATGAATCGGTTTACCGAACGCCACTAAAATTTCACGTTTGCCTTGTTTTTTCGTGAGGTTTTTGTAGAAACTATCCGCACGGGAAAAACTGCTACCCCACAAGCCACGCAAATAAAACGGCACGGTCGTTACGTTATCCAAATCTTTTAACACGTGTTCAAAGCCTTTTTTGAACTCATTGATCTGACCGTTATAACTGATATGTCCTTCCGGAAATAACGCTACTACTTCGCCACGAGACAAATATTCACGAATAGTTTCAATAGATTCACGGCTTGACCCCGCACTAATAGGAATGACACGGAAAATACGTAAAAACCATGTCAAATACCATTTATTATAAATTGGACGGAACATCACGAATTTAATGGCTCGCGGGCTTGCCGCCTGCAACACCATCCAGTCAATCCAACTAATGTGGTTACCCAACATTAACACACCGCCACTTTGCGGTAGGTTTTTTAATCCCTCTACATGGAAACGGTAATTGGTCTTCAACAAAGGCAAAAGCAACAAACGGATGAATAAATGCGGAAGTTGCCACATCGCATAAAGGCTACCCAATAAACAGAGCACGGAAACCGTTAAGAAAATACCGATGGTGGAAAGGCTAAATTCTACAAATACAATGCTAAGTAGCAAAAACCCGACCATAAAGACGTTTTGGATAAAGTTGTTCCCCGCCATAATTTTGCCGCTAATTTTTTCAGGGGCGAAATATTGAATGGTTGCATTTAACGGTACGATAAATAAACCGCCAAAAAAACCAAATCCGAAGGAACATAACATCAACAAGACATTAGTGCTTACCAATGTTAAACCAAAGAGCGAAACAAAAATGCCTAGTGCGCCGACCGGTACAATGCCCAATTCAATATGCAAGCGAGAAGCACGCCCGGCAAGGTAAGATCCGACAATTAGCCCCAAACCGCTCACCGCCAGAATGGCTTGAATAATCACCGCATTGTCCGCATTAAACAAGGCTTTATAATGAGCAGGAAATGCCGCCACAATCACTTGTGAAACGCCCCAGAAAAGGCTCAAACCAATCACGCTTAACCAAATATTTTTATCGCTACGCAAGGTACGGAGGTTGTCTTTCAAATAACCGAAAGATAAGTATTTACCCGCAGAGAATTTTTCATTTTCTTCTTTTTCTTGAGGAAAAAAAGGAATTTTGAAGGCGAAAAAAGCCTCAAGGGAGCTAAACACGACTAAAGCAATGCCAATCATCCAAACGCTTTGTAACACTTCATTCGGATCATGAGAAGGAACATAATAACCTTCAAAGAAAATCGAGAAGGCAAAGGAGCTAAACAAAATCGCTACAATAGTTAAGGCTTGAATCACACCGTTGGCAAGCCCAATGTTTTCCGTGCCGACAATGGATTTAATAAGGCTATATTTAGCCGGAGAATAGACCGCACTTTGTGCCGCCAAAATCAGTGTTAAGGCAAAAGCGAGATAAAATTCGCCAATCACATAACTGAATAAAATCGCCGTTGAAATACCCACCGCAGCCAGGCTGCTCCAACGAATCACCTTGGTGCGACAGAACTTATCATTAATAAATGCCGAAGGTGAAAAAAGGAAAATAAAAGGCAATAAAATCATTGCGTTAATTAACGCCGTTAGCACCACTAAAGTATTACCTTCAAAACTTTTCAACAACACATTTTGAATAGTGATTTTGTGGGCTAAATCCACGCTCGCATTCAAAAAAGCAATCGCTAAATAAGGCACAAAACCTGCATATTTTAAGAGTTTCATTTCACACTCTCCGTTTGATAAATTTTTAAAGTTTGCATATTGAACACATAAGGCTTCAGCACCAACAGTAAATCAAAAAGATGTTTAAGTTTTTCATCTTTTTTCTCGTTGTCTTTTAGTGCTGATAAAGTGAGATCCACTTCTTGTGTCGCAAGCATTTTTGCTGTTTGTAAATAGGTTTTCACTATTTTACGTTCCGCCTCATTGCAACGGCAAACAATCGCCAGAATATCCCGCTCTTTTGAGGTAAAAACTCCCTCGCGCGGATTAAGCAAGCCGTCATCTACCATAGCTTGCAATTCGGTTTCAGAAATTGAGAATTCTTGACAAAGTTCTGATAGCAAAAAGGTTTCATTTTCCGCCCCCATAATAATATCAATCAACGACATCAAACTTTCGTAAGGATTCTGCCAATCAAAATCAGGGTGAGAAAAAAGTTGCTTAATTTGAGAAATGCTTGCATTGAAATTAGTTTGTAGATACTTAATAAACGCTAACAATTCCACACAGCGATCATCATAGAGATGAAAATTCGGTTTATCTTTCAAGGGTTCAGGTAAAAGCCCCTCTTTCACATAGTATAACACCGTCGATTTCGGTGTTTGGCTGAGATTCACCAAATCATTCATTTTTAACATAAGGCTTCCCCTATAAATTAAATGTGGAAAGGATTTTATACTTTACACACTAAAAAGTAAATAGTGTTACCTTACAGTTTTACAAATAAGGGAAACTTAACTATGTTTAAAAACACTCAAAAAACCAACCGCACTTT
>NZ_MLHS01000036.1 GCF_001999335.1 Rodentibacter sp. Ppn85
TTTATCTTCTGTTCTTTAAAAAATTGGAAACAAGCTGAAAACTGAAGAGACTTTTAAGTTCCGAAAGGAATAGAGGAAGTCTGAGTAGAAAGAAATCTTGACTGAGAAAAGGCAGTCAAGTGTTTAGTTGAATTAAAGATTCGCTTCAAGGTGAAGACGTAACGGAGTAAGTTATGTGAAAACACTTGAGGTTGTATAGTTAAGTGACTAAGCGTACAAGGTGGATGCCTTGGCAATCAGAGGCGATGAAGGACGTGCTAATCTGCGAAAAGCTTGGATGAGTCGATAAGAGGCGTTTAATCCAAGATGTCCGAATGGGGAAACCCGATGGATGAAGAATCCATCATTTCATTATGAATCCATAGTAATGAAAGGCAAACCGGGAGAACTGAAACATCTAAGTACCCCGAGGAAAAGAAATCAACCGAGATTCCGTGAGTAGCGGCGAGCGAAAGCGGAGGAGCCATCAAACTTTATTCGACGCATTAGGAGAATCAACTGGGAAGTTGAATCACAGAGGGTGATAATCCCGTATCCGAAAATGTGTTGGAAGCACTAGGTTTGTAACAAGTAGGGCGGGACACGTGATATCCTGTCTGAAGATGGGGGGACCATCCTCCAAGGCTAAATACTCCTGATTGACCGATAGTGAACCAGTACTGTGAAGGAAAGGCGAAAAGAACCCCGGCGAGGGGAGTGAAATAGAACCTGAAACCTTGTACGTACAAGCAGTGGGAGCCTGAAAGGGTGACTGCGTACCTTTTGTATAATGGGTCAGCGACTTATATTTTGTAGCGAGGTTAACTGAATAAGGAAGCCGAAGGGAAACCGAGTCTTAACTGGGCGATAAGTTGCAAGGTATAGACCCGAAACCCGGTGATCTAGCCATGGGCAGGTTGAAGGTTGGGTAACACTAACTGGAGGACCGAACCGACTAATGTTGAAAAATTAGCGGATGACTTGTGGCTGGGGGTGAAAGGCCAATCAAACCGGGAGATAGCTGGTTCTCCCCGAAATCTATTTAGGTAGAGCCTTGAGCGGACACCTTCGGGGGTAGAGCACTGTTTCGGCTAGGGGGCCATCCCGGCTTACCAACCCGATGCAAACTGCGAATACCGAAGAGTGATACTCAGGAGACACACGGCGGGTGCTAACGTTCGTCGTGGAGAGGGAAACAACCCAGACCGCCAGCTAAGGTCCCCAAGTTTATGTTAAGTGGGAAACGAAGTGGGAAGGCTTAGACAGCTAGGATGTTGGCTTAGAAGCAGCCATCATTTAAAGAAAGCGTAATAGCTCACTAGTCGAGTCGGCCTGCGCGGAAGATGTAACGGGGCTCAAACATAGCACCGAAGCTGCGGCATCAGGAGCAACATTAATGGTTTTTACGATTAACAACATGCGTAACGAAGTGGAGCATGTTGGTCAAGCTAAAAAACGTTGAGTCGGAGCGGACCCGACAAGAATCATTAATGTTGCTCCTGTTGGGTAGGGGAGCGTCGTGTAAGCGGATGAAGGTGTATCGAGAGGTATGCTGGACGTATCACGAGTGCGAATGCTGACATAAGTAACGATAAAACGGGTGAAAAACCCGTTCGCCGGAAGACCAAGGTTTCCTGTCCAACGTTAATCGGGGCAGGGTGAGTCGGCCCCTAAGGCGAGGCTGAAAAGCGTAGTCGATGGGAAACGGGTTAATATTCCCGTACTTGGTGATATTGCGATGTGGGGACGGAGAAGGTTAGGTAAGCGGACGGTTGGATATGTCCGTTTAAGCTGGTAGGTGGAAATTTTAGGCAAATCCGGAATTTCTTAACACCGAGACGTGATGACGAGACTCTACGGAGTTGAAGTTACCGATACCACGCTTCCAGGAAAAGCCACTAAGCTTCAGATATCACTAAACCGTACTGAAAACCGACACAGGTGGTCAGGTAGAGAATACTCAGGCGCTTGAGAGAACTCGGGTGAAGGAACTAGGCAAAATAGCACCGTAACTTCGGGAGAAGGTGCGCCGGCGTAGCTTGTAGCCCCTAGCGGGTGAAGGGTGAACCGGTCGAAGATACCAGCTGGCTGCAACTGTTTATTAAAAACACAGCACTCTGCAAACACGAAAGTGGACGTATAGGGTGTGATGCCTGCCCGGTGCTGGAAGGTTAATTGATGGTGTAATCGCAAGAGAAGCACTTGATCGAAGCCCCAGTAAACGGCGGCCGTAACTATAACGGTCCTAAGGTAGCGAAATTCCTTGTCGGGTAAGTTCCGACCTGCACGAATGGCATAATGATGGCCAGGCTGTCTCCACCCGAGACTCAGTGAAATTGAAATCGCCGTGAAGATGCGGTGTACCCGCGGCTAGACGGAAAGACCCCGTGAACCTTTACTATAGCTTGACACTGAACATTGAATTTTGATGTGTAGGATAGGTGGGAGACAATGAAGTAGGAACGCCAGTTTCTATGGAGTCGGCCTTGAAATACCACCCTTTAAGGTTTGGTGTTCTAACGAAGACTGCACACGCGGTCTCGGACAGTGTCTGGTGGGTAGTTTGACTGGGGCGGTCTCCTCCCAAAGTGTAACGGAGGAGCACGAAGGTTTGCTAATGACGGTCGGACATCGTCAGGTTAGTGCAATGGTATAAGCAAGCTTAACTGCGAGACGGACAGGTCGAGCAGGTACGAAAGTAGGTCATAGTGATCCGGTGGTTCTGAATGGAAGGGCCATCGCTCAACGGATAAAAGGTACTCCGGGGATAACAGGCTGATACCGCCCAAGAGTTCATATCGACGGCGGTGTTTGGCACCTCGATGTCGGCTCATCACATCCTGGGGCTGAAGTAGGTCCCAAGGGTATGGCTGTTCGCCATTTAAAGTGGTACGCGAGCTGGGTTTAGAACGTCGTGAGACAGTTCGGTCCCTATCTGCCGTGGGCGCTGGAGAATTGAGGGGGGCTGCTCCTAGTACGAGAGGACCGGAGTGGACGCACCGCTGGTGTTTCGGTTGTGTCGCCAGACGCATTGCCGAGTAGCTAAGTGCGGAAGAGATAAGTGCTGAAAGCATCTAAGCACGAAACTTGCCTTAAGATGAGTTCTCCCAGTTTATAAGACTGTAAGGGTTGTTTGAGACGAAGACGTAGATAGGTGGGGTGTGTAAGTATTGTGAGATATTGAGCTAACCCATACTAATTGCCCGAGGGGCTTAACTATACAACGCTCAAGTGTTTTTGGGCGGCTAACGTAAAATACAACGAATTAAAGTATAAAGTAATCAGCTTGTATCCGATAAGAACAGATGAAAAAGGTAAAACGAGATAAAAAGACAAGCTAAAGTTGAAGAGAGAAGTTATCGAGGAATTATCCCGGCGGCGAGAGTGCAGTGGTTCCACCTGAATCCATACCGAACTCAGAAGTGAAATGCTGTAATGCCGATGGTAGTGTGGGGTATCCCCATGTGAGAGTAGGGCACTGCCGGGTTTTTATT
>NZ_MLHS01000037.1 GCF_001999335.1 Rodentibacter sp. Ppn85
ATATGTGGATCAAAGCTGATTCAGTTTATCTAAATTAATGACTACATCAACCGCACTTTTATAAAGTGCGGTTATTTTTTTGTTCTTTTAAAACCAAAATTTATCTTTACCTATGACAACATCGACCAATTTAAAGCCAAAGCGGAAGCGGCATATAAACAAGATAAAGAAAAGAAAGGGATTCAAGATAACTTTTTATATGTTGCACGGAACAGTCAGCTTTACAGCATAATGAACGATGAGACGTTTGAACTGGAACAAACTCAAGTTGAAATGATGGTACCGCTTGCCGATGTGGAAAAGCAAAGCGTAAAAGATAAACAAAATCCAAAGCAAACAAAAACCTATTACAATGTACAGCCTTACCTCTATCAGCAAGTGGAGCACAGCAAAGATAAGGATTCGGGGATTTATGTGGATGATAGTCACCTGAGCCACGGTTTGCTTTTTCCGGGGGTGAATAGTTATCAAGACCAAACGGATGAAATCAGTATTTTTAAATATAAGATAGCGGATTACCTCGACCCGGAAAGCCCGCATTCAATGGAAGAAAAAGAGACATTGGCACCAGTGTTTAAAGATATATTGAAAGAGCTTGATTTGGCTAAAGAGGAGCAAGGCAGTCGGTTTGAGGCGGGAAAACTAAAAGGTTTGCTGCTTAGTCCAGCGGAACAACGACGTTTAACGGGAATTATCGTTCAGCATAAAAGCGAGTGGGCAAGGAGCCAATCAACCAAATTTAATGAGCTTATTACGCTGGCACGAAAATTGAATGATAACGATGCAGCGGATAGAATTCAAAAACGGGTAAATGATTTGGTGATTGAGCATACAGAAAGACTGCATGCCACTAAAAGAAGCTAAAGAAATTGCTTTAATTATTTCAGGCGCATATGAAGGGAAAGGTGGATTTGCTAGTCTATCTGGTAATTTTGATCGTATGGGGATGTCATGGGGTATTGTTCAGTTTAATTTTGGACAAAATACCTTAGGTCCGCTTTTGATTGATATGAGAAGTAAAAATAGTTCTCTATTTAATGGGTGTTTTTCTAATGATGAAGATTTGTCTAGTTTAAATAAAGCTCTAAGTAAGGGGGTTAATGAACAGATGAATTGGGCTATAAATATGCAAAATAAATATAATTCCAGATGGAAGAATATTTTTAATAAATTAGCTGAAATAAGAGAATTTCAGGAGATACAGATTGAGCACGCAGGTAAATATATTAAAGCAGCTATACATATTATCCATTGGATGAGAGGAGTTCATCCTTCTGTTATGGAAAAAATAGAATTTAAAACTTTTGCAGCCTTGGTGGACTTAGCTATTCAGCAAGGCAGTATTGATAAGGTTAAGGACATTATAAAATCCAAGAGCTTAATTTCCCCTCCTGATACACAGTATGCCTTTACTAAATTGGTGGTAGAGGAAAGAGGAAGTACTGCATCAGCTAGATGGAGGGCTGATTGTATAAGTAGAAGATTAGGTATCTTAAATAAAAAAGCGACAACTTATTCCCATAGTGGACATGTAGCAAAAAGAGATAATAGTAAGTTTTCTTTAATTAAAGAGGTATATATATGCGAGTTATAATATTTCTTATTCTTTTGTTTGCTTGGAATAGTGCTGTATACGCTCATGAGTGTGATGAAGATTATTCAAAAATAGAGATGAGCATAAATAATAATGATATAACGTGGTGTAAAAGTAGGTTCTCAATGCAAGATAACTACTTTTTCTTAAAAACAAATATTTTAACTTATAAGATAGAGCATTCATCATTTGTTACTAGTGTAGACGATTATTATTCTAGTTTGAATAATAATTCAGAATTATTCTGTTCTAAGAAAAAAATTACTTCTCTTAATAAAAATGAAACTTTATTTTTTACTTTATATCCAAGTGGAAATAATGAAACTCCATATTGTTATTCGTTGGATTTACGTTATTTTGATGGCAAAATACATCTTGCTAAATATAATTCTGATGTCAAGGTTAGTATATTAGATCTCAGATCATTAGGTGTTATAAATAAAGATAAACAATATCTTTATAGCTCCCCAAATAATATAACTAAGATGTATTTGGTAAAAGGTGATAAGGTGAATATATTAGAAGAAAAAAATGAAAAAGGTAGTGTTTGGTACTTTATCAACTATAAAGGAAAGAAATCAATATGTGGATCAAAGCTGACTCGGTTGATCTAAATGAATAAGTATATCAACCGCACTTATAAAAGTGCGGTTATTTTTTTGTTCTTTTACAACTAAAAATAGAGTGGAAAAAGTGACGTTTGAAGGCGTTACCATCAGATTGGGAGCGGGAATATTGTGTGTATCACGAAACTGATTTAGCCTTTATTGAACACTTAGTGACAGAGGAGGGTTGGTATTACTATTTCAAGTATGATGTAGGTGAGCACGAATTGTGTTTTGCGCATCAAAGTCTGGCTTTAGCAGTTTTAGGCTGCCTTATCTATATAACTGCCAGCGACCGTCCTTTTGCTTGTCTCTGACTGCGTTTAGGCATTATCGGTTAGAGATTAAACAGGTTCTTGGTGAAACAGTGAATATCATGGGTGATGATATGTGCGTAATATCGGGTTATGGCTTTCGTTTGGAAGGGAGTAGTTATTTGGTATTTTGGTAGTTCGGGTTGAACATCGGGGGGATTAAATCAACCTCTGCTTCTAATATTCCGTTCTGCCAATTATGATGTACACCTACGATGAAGCGGCCTCAATTGAAGTTACCTCGTATATGTCCAGTTAAACCGAAGCAATATCCCGGTCGTCACTTTGGACAGTGGTAAGCTCCACTTCACGTTGGACGTACTCCAAACTCTTTTGTTTGAAGCCGGTTACGATACCGTTGATATGGCAAGCTTATCGGCCTGCTGAGAATATAGCAATTTTGTTTAATTTACCACTTTTGTGAAATCTAGGTATGGTAGATAAAAGGGTTAGTAAAAATGGGGAGATACGCTAATTTTTTACTTAATCAAGTATATGAAGTATGTTTAAGTTTAGCTATCAAAGCTAGAAAGTAGGGGGGAGCGATTATCCTGACTTATTGAAAATAAGACAATATGTTTCCAAAGGCAAATTTTTTCGCTAGAATGCGCCTAATTTTTTGACTTAAAAAGGATAATATTATGTTTGGAAAAGGCGGTTTGGGCGGTTTGATGAAACAAGCGCAACAAATGCAAGAAAAAATGCAGAAAATGCAGGAAGAAATTGCACAACTTGAAGTGATCGGTGAATCCGGTGCGGGATTAGTGAAAATCACAATTAATGGTGCGCATAACTGTCGTCGCATTGATATTGACCCTTCTTTAATGGAAGACGATAAGGAAATGTTGGAAGATTTAATTGCTGCCGCATTTAATGATGCTATTCGTCGTGCGGAAGAATTGCAGAAAGAAAAAATGGCATCGGTAACTGCTGGTATGCCATTGCCGCCGGGAATGAAGTTTCCATTTTAATTCACAGGGTATGTGAATATCATCATTCACATACCATTTCACCTTTCCTTATCATTTATCATTATGCAAAGTAGTCCGCTTTTAGAACATCTCATTGAAAACCTCCGTTGTTTACCGGGGATTGGCCCGAAATCGGCGCAGCGTATGGCGTATCATCTTCTGCAACGCAATCGTAGTGGGGGAATGAACTTGGCTCGTGCACTAACGGAAGCTATGTCTAAAATTGGGCATTGTTCACAATGTCGTGATTTCACGGAAGAAGAAGTGTGCAATATTTGCAATAATCCGCGTCGTCAAAATTCGGGATTATTGTGTGTGGTGGAAATGCCGGCAGATATTCAAGCCATTGAACAAACGGGGCAATTTTCCGGTCGTTATTTTGTATTGATGGGGCATTTATCTCCACTTGACGGCATTGGTCCTCGCGAAATCGGTTTGGATTTATTACAAAAACGCTTAGCGGAAGAATCTTTCCATGAGGTCATTCTTGCCACAAATCCTACCGTAGAAGGAGATGCTACGGCAAATTATATTGCGGAAATTTGTCATCTGCATAATATCAAAGTGAGCCGTATTGCCCACGGTATCCCGGTAGGCGGTGAGCTTGAAACCGTAGACGGTACAACACTTACTCATTCCTTTTTGGGACGTCGCCAAATCGACTAGTTTTCATTATGCGTTTATTTATCGCCGAAAAACCGAGTTTAGCCCGTGCTATTGCCGATGTGTTGCCAAAGCCTCATCAGCGGGGGGACGGATTTATTAAATGTGGTGATAATGATGTCGTAACCTGGTGTATCGGGCATTTGTTAGAACAAGCCGAACCCGATGTTTATGACCCTAAATTTAAAAAATGGCGTTTAGAGCATCTACCTATCATTCCTGAGAAGTGGAAACTTTTGCCAAAAAAATCGGTGAAAAAGCAGCTATCAATCGTAGAAAAACTCATTCATCAGGCAGATGAAGTGATCAATGCGGGTGACCCGGATCGAGAAGGGCAACTTTTAGTGGATGAGATATTTAGCTATGTTAATTTAAGTTCGGAAAAACGCAATAATATCCAACGTTGTTTAATCAGTGATCTAAATCCAAGTGCGGTAGAAAAAGCCGTTAAAAAATTACAACCGAACCGTAATTTTATTCCTCTTGCCACCTCCGCTTTGGCTCGCTCTCGTGCCGATTGGCTTTATGGTATCAATATGACTCGGGCCTATACCGTTCGCGGACAGCAAGTCGGGTATAAAGGCGTACTTTCTGTCGGTCGGGTGCAAACACCGGTGTTGGGATTGATTGTACGCAGAGATCTTGAAATCGAGCATTTTCAGCCGAAAGATTTTTACGAAGTATTGGCTTGGATCAAGCCTGAAGGCAAAACTGAAAAAACACAGGAAAAATCGACCTCACTTTTTAGCGCATTATGGCAGCCGAGTAAGGCATGTGAAGATTATCAAGATGAAGACGGACGTATTCTGTCCAGAGGTTTGGCGGAAAATGTCGTAAAACGTATTACGGATCAGCCCGCTGAAGTGACGGATTATAAGGATGTACGGGAAAAAGAAGTCGCTCCTTTACCTTATTCGTTATCAGCTTTACAGATTGATGCGGCAAAACGATTCGGTATGTCTGCCCAAACGGTATTGGATACCTGTCAGCGCCTGTATGAAACTCACCGTTTGATTACTTATCCCCGTTCTGATAGCCGCTATTTACCGGAGGAGCATTTTGCCGATAGGCATAATGTGTTAAATGCAGTTTCCGTTCATTGCGAAGCATATCAAACTTTGCCAAATGTAGTGGATGTCAATCAGCGTAATCGCAGTTGGAATGATAAAAAAGTAGAGGCTCACCATGCGATTATTCCTACCGTTAAAAATCATGTGGTGAAACTGACTGATGACGAACGCAAGATTTATGGCTTAATCGCTCGTCAATATTTGATGCAATTTTGCCCCGATGCGGAATATCGTAAAAGCAAAATTACATTGAATATTGCCGGCGGTACGTTTATTGCCCAAGCACGAAACTTACAAAAAGCAGGCTGGAAAGAATTGCTCGGTAAAGAAGATGAAACGGAAAACCAAGAGCCGTTATTACCGATTGTGAAAAAAGGGCAGATTTTGCATTGTGAACGGGGTGAGATCTTAAGTAAAAAAACGCAACCGCCAAAACCCTTTACTGATGCAAGCTTACTTTCAGCCATGACGGGAATTGCACGTTTTGTGCAAGATAAAGAGTTGAAAAAAATTCTGCGTGCCACGGATGGATTAGGTACGGAAGCAACCAGAGCGGGGATTATCGAGTTACTTTTTCAACGTGGCTTTTTAATGAAAAAAGGACGAAATATTCACAGTACGGAAACGGGGAGAATTCTAATTGGTGCATTGCCGGATATAGCCACTCAACCGGATATGACAGCCCATTGGGAGGCGCAGCTCACCGACATTAGCCAAAAACAAACCACTTATCAACAATTTATGTCTGATTTAGAACGGATGTTGCCGGATTTGGTACGATTTGTTGATCTTAATGGATTGCGGCAGTTGAGCAAGATTAATCAAATGCCAAAAACGGTAGTAAAATCGCGAAAAAAGAGCGGTTAAAAATAAATAGCTTCTATATGGCGAAATCTATTGCTTAAACTTGAGCCAATTAAATTATAAATGGGAAAAATAACTTGCCAAAAAGGTGAAATGTTTATATTATTCGCCCCAGTTTTTGCGTAACCCGCAATTTAGAGTGGAAAAATGTATCAAGTTCTTTTATTTATTTATGTTGTTGTTGCGATTGCTTTGATCGGGTTTATTCTCGTGCAACAAGGCAAAGGGGCAAATGCTGGCGCTTCCTTTGGCGGTGGTGCATCTGGCACAATGTTTGGTTCGGCAGGAGCAGGTAACTTCTTAACCCGTACCAGTGCTATCCTGGCAACAGCATTTTTTGTTATCGCACTTGTATTGGGGAATTTAAATTCTCATCGTAGCAATGTAGAGAAAGGTGCATTTGATGATTTATCAAAAACAGCGGAGCAAGTTCAGCAACGACAATCTGCGCCTGTACTGGAAAATAAAAATAACGATATTCCGCAATAATTACAACAGATAAAAGTTTAATGCTCTGGTGGTGGAATTGGTAGACACGCTATCTTGAGGGGGTAGTGATCGTAGATCGTGCGAGTTCAAGTCTCGCCCAGAGCACCAAAATACTTTTCAAAGCCTTTCGTAACATCTCGAAAGGCTTTTTTACTTTAATTAATTTGGTCAGAATTTATCAGTTTTATTTTTTAACTAAATTAGGAGAAATCTATGAACTTTCCCAAAATCGCTGAACAAGTGATAGAAAAGCTGGGTGGTAAAAGTAATATTGCCACGGCGGCACATTGTGCGACCCGCTTACGTATTGTTTTAAATGATGAAAGCAAAGTTGACAAAGAAGGTATTGATAATATTGAGGGGGTAAAAGGACAGTTTTCTGTCGCCGGCCAATATCAAATTATCTTCGGTTCCGGTACAGTGAATAAAGTCCATACGGAGCTTACCAAACAACTGGGTATTGGTGATGTCAGTAAAGCGGAGGTTGCGGAGGTAGCAGCCGGTAACCAAGGTTTATTACAACGCTTGGTGAAAGGCTTGGCGGATATTTTCGTACCGATTATTCCGGCAATTGTGGCAGGCGGTTTATTGATGGGTATTCACTCAATGCTAACTTCTGTCGGTTTCTTTTGGGAAGGGCATTCAGTAGTAAGTAAATATCCTAAAGTGTCTGATTTAGTTGATTTTATTAATACGATTGCTAACGCACCGTTTGTATTTTTGCCTGTATTACTTGGTTTCTCGGCGGCCCGAAAGTTTGGCGGCAATCCGTTCTTAGGAGCGGCTTTAGGGATGCTTTTAGTTCATCCGGCTTTGGCTGATGGTTGGAATTATGCAAAAATCTTAATGGAAGATAAGATTCCGTATTGGAATGTATTTGGGCTTGAAATTGAGAAAGTCGGTTATCAAGGAACCGTGATCCCAACTATTATTTCCGCTTGGGTATTAGCGACATTAGAAAAAACATTCCGTAAATTTGTGCCTTCTTATCTGGATAATCTTGTCACACCGTTATTCTCGCTTTTTATTGCAGGTTGCTTGGCATTCACTGTAATTGGCCCGATTGGTCGTGAAGCGGGTTCATTAATTTCAATTGGTTTAACTTGGTTATATGATAAGCTTGGCTTTGTGGGCGGGGCAATTTTCGGTACTTTCTATGCGCCAATCGTGATTACCGGTATGCATCAGACCTTTATTGCGGTGGAAACCCAATTATTAGCAGAGGTTGCCCGCACAGGCGGTACATTTATCTTCCCAATTGCCGCGATGTCAAATATTGCGCAAGGTGCCGCATGTTTAGGGGTAGCGTTGGCATTAAAAGATCCGAAAGTGCGCGGTTTAGCCGTACCGTCAGGGATCTCCGCACTATTAGGGATTACGGAACCGGCAATGTTTGGTGTGAACTTACGTTATCGTCAGGCTTTCTTTGCTGCAATGATCGGTTCGGGTTTGGCAAGTGCTTTTATCGCATTCTTCAATGTGAAAGCTATTGCATTAGGGGCGGCAGGTTTTTTAGGTGTGCCGTCTATTAAACCGGACAGTTTGGCTATGTATAGCGTTGGTATGGCAATTTCCTTTATCGTAGCATTTAGCCTATCTTTTGTTATGGTAAAACGTGCGAACGTTAAAGCTTAATTTTCTACTAAAAAGTGCGGTTGAAATTGACCGCACTTTTATCTTCTAATCCAATTGTTTTAAATAATTTATTCCCAGATTTCTCATTTGTTTGACAATCCATTGCTGTTTTTTACGTACCCATGCACTCGGTTTTTTGACTTTATAAATAATGGGATTTGGCAAAACAGCTGCCAATAATGCCGCCTCGGATTGCGTCAAATTTTTTGCGGGTTTATTAAAATAAAAACGACTTGCCGCTTCAACGCCAAAGATTCCGTCACCAAATTCCGCAATATTTAAATACACTTCTAAAATCCGCTTTTTTGACCAGCCCAGTTCTAATAACATAGTAGCGGGAACTTCTAGTCCTTTACGTAACCAGCTTTGTCCATGCCAAAGCATCAAGTTTTTAGCAGTTTGTTGAGAAATGGTAGAGGCGCCACGGATTTTACGTGTGGATTTCTCGTTATATTTGAATGCTTTTTGAATTGCAGTGAAATCAAAACCGTAGTGAGAGGGGAATTTTTGATCCTCCGCTGCAATCACTGCAAGTTGCATATATGGCGAAATTTTCTCAAGACTTACCCAAGTTGATGTTACCCGATAATGGAAATCGCCTTGTAGCCAATGTCCGACTTGTTGTTGAATCATATAAGAAGAAAAAGGTATGGGAACAAAGCGAAAAAGAAGGAGAAAAACAAAAACCGCGAAAAAAAATCGGATTGCAATGCGTTGCCAATTTTTCTTCCACCATTTGAGACTGAATAACCGTAAAAGTGCGGTTAAAAGTTGTTTAGTTTTTTTCAACGCTATCAAGATGTTGTTTCACCCATTTCATGAAATCCGGATCCATCGTTTTGATCATATTTGAACCGCGTGTAATGGTGGCGGCACTGGTATTCAGATTTTGTTGAATTTCACGTTGAGATAAATTTTTATCTAATAGCTGTGAAACAATTTGTAGGCGCAAGCCCACCGCATCGCGTTCATCAGCGGTGAGAAGTAAGGTTAAGAAATCTTGTGCTTTACCTTGTTCAAACGCAGTTTGTAGCATGGCAAGAAAAGCGTTCCATTGATCTAAATTGCGACTGATATACATGAATATCATCCTATACTATTAAACTAGTGCGCTTAGTATAGCCGATCAAACTCTTCCTGGCTAAAAGTTTGTGGATTTTCTTTATGTTGTAGTAGTTGGTAGTAAAAATCATAGGCCAATACATTTTGTACATAACCACGGGTTTCAAAAAATGGAATTGAGGCGATAAATTCATCCATTGCTAATTTTCCTCCCGATCTTGCCAGCCATTTTTCCACCCTATTTGTTCCGGCATTGTATGCGGCGGCAATGAGAATGCGATTATTCGGGTATTTCATATTCAGTTCGTTTAAATGTGTCGTACCAAGTAAAATATTATTGAGCGGTTTAAATAAATCCTTTTCCGTTTGATAAGGTAATTGATTGTTATCAGCGGTTGCTTTGGCGGTGCTTGGTAAAAGCTGCATTAATCCTCGTGCATTAGCGGAAGATTGCGCCATTGGGTTCCAAGCACTTTCCTGACGGGCTATTGCCATTGCAAAGGTTTTACTTATGGCGTTATCGGCTTTTACTGCTAGGGGGGCTAAAGCAATATCAAAATAGTCTTGGTAGGCATTTGGTAGGCGTAAGGAAATGTGACTCCAGGCTTTTGCAATAATTGAGCCGTCCACACCTAAATCAAACCAACCCTGCCGATTAGCATATTCACTCAAAGCAATTTGCTTAGCTTGTTTTGATTTGGCAGAAATATTCTCAAGCAGAAAACGCCAACGCTGTTTGGCCGAGCCTAGGCGATCTAATTGTCGTAGTTCGGCAATTTCCGCTAATGCGGCTCGGTGGTGCTTTATAAGTGCAAGTTTCGTTTTTTCATCTAATGTGGATTGAGGCAATTCAATGCGATAGTCCGTACCACGATTTTGAGGGTTAAGTATGGCTTTGGCTAACATCGGATAAAAACCCCGTTTTT
Source organism: Rodentibacter sp. Ppn85 (assembly GCF_001999335.1). Lineage (GTDB taxonomy): Bacteria > Pseudomonadota > Gammaproteobacteria > Enterobacterales > Pasteurellaceae > Rodentibacter. The sequence goes on from NZ_MLHS01000037.1 coordinate 10,194, forward strand.
TGGAAAGTGCGGTTAAAATTTCTCGTGTTTTTTGTTGATCACTTTTTGCGAGCCAATAACGCCATTCTTGTTTTTCCTTTCCTTCTTTCGAAAGAGCATTTAGCCAAGGCGTAAGATCGGTTTTTTGCCAAATCGCCATACGTAGTCGGCGTTCAATAAGATTATCGGCATTTAATGCTAAGATTTCGGCATCACGCCATTGTTGAAAATGAGCTGTTTGATTATCAAAAAAACGGCTGATAAACGCGATTTTCCAATCGCGAATTTGTGTGTCGTTTAATTGCCAATTCTTCGCCCATTGCAAATAAGGGGAAAAATCGGGGTTATTCATATTTTCGGGAAGCATGCGTAAATAACGTGAAAATCCTTGTATGACTGCAAATTGGTCTCGAATTTTGCCGTTCTCAGCATCAGGTAATGTATTCGCAAGTGTTTTTAAATTTATTGGATTTTTTAGTAAATCAGCATAAAGTTGTAGTTTTTTCAGGATTGTTGAGTCTTCTTTTGTACTATTGGGATTATCTAATTCTCCCGCCAGTAATGCTAAGCCTTTCACATCATTTTTTGTGAATAAGTTTTCTGCTTTTTGATAAATTTTGTCTGTTGTTCTGCCACCCTTGGAATACCATTTTTTCCATAGTTCGGAATCGTTCGAAAGTTCGCCATTATTGAGCCAGAGTGTTTCAAAACGGTTCAAAATATCCGCTTCTTGAGTGGGGCGATTTTTATTTGATTCTGACGATTTTTGAGCGAGCTGATATTCCATATTTAGTGTGGCAATTTTCATTTCCAAATTATTTGGTTTGATCTTTTTTGCATAATCCGCTAGGTGTTCGGATCCACTGTTATTGAGCAAAGTAAGAATGCCTTGTTCTAAACGGGAGCGGAGAAAATGCAGGGGATGTTTAGCAATATAATCCTCAATATCTTTTTTTAATGCTATCACTTCAGTTGAAGGTGTATCGCGAGTAACCAATTTTATTTGGCTGTCAAAGTATGCGAACCAGGCATCGGTTTGCAACGGATAGTCTTCCAAAGAATGGATTAATGATAGAAATACCGCTCGGTTTTCAAAAACACGATTATTTTTGACCGCACTTTTCAATAGATTTTCAAATTGTAAGAAAGTTGCCCGTTGATTTAGCTGTTTTAACTCGGCACGGTGTCGGTTTTGCTGCCATTTCAACTGCTCTTTCACGAGATTAACGGTTGGTGTCTTTTCTAATTTGTCCGTATTTGTATTCGCTCTGATGGATTGTGAAAGTGCGGTTAAAATTGCAAGAGAAATAAGAGGGAGTTTTTTCATACCATTCCTGTAAAAATGAGAATTTATTCCTTGTTAGGGAGAGTTAACTTTAAGGTATAGATGTTCAAACTTATACGATTTAATTAACAAAAAAGCGAATCTTTAGATTCGCTTTTTCATATATTAGTTCCCTTAGAACACTTTTTTAAACGGTTTCACTATCACTTCACCGTAAACTCCGGCAGCTACATAAGGATCTTGCGCCGCCCAATCTTTTGCGGCGAGTAGGCTATCAAATTGAGCAATGACGGTTGAACCGCTGAATCCCGCATCTCCGGGATTTTCGTCATCAATAGCAGGATTTGGCCCGGCGGTAAGTAAGCGATCTTCGGCTTGTAACTGTTTTAAACGGGCTAAGTGCTGCTCACGAACAGCAAGGCGTTTTTCAAGGGTGCCGGGAATATCTTGGGCAAAAATAACGTAATACATGGTTTTCTCCTTTAAGTATTTTTAGTCTGTTGGCTTTCATATTCTTGAATGGAGACGAGGGCTTTTTCCAGTTCATGGTTGCCTTCGCGCGGAATACTACGTGATTTACCGTTGCTATCTACTGCGACAAAGGTAAAAACCGCATCGGTTACGCAATAGCGTTCACCGATAGGTTCACTGGCAACTTTTTTTACCCAAACTTCTACTTTAATTTGAATAGAAGAGCGTCCGATTTTTAGGCATTGACCGTAGCAGCATACCACATCACCCACTGCAATAGGCTTGATGAAATTCATTCTTTCGACAGCAACGGTAACAACCCGTCCATGGGCGATTTCTTTAGCTAAAATTGCCCCGCCTATATCCATTTGTGACATAATCCAGCCACCGAAGATATCTCCGTTTGCATTGGTGTCGGAAGGCATAGCAAGGGTGCGGAGTAGTAATACGCCTTTCGATTGGCGACCATCTTTATCAATAAAATTTGAGGACATTAATTCTCTCCATCTTTATGGTTATTTTGTTCGTCTTTTGGTAAATATTTATAAATATAAGCAGCGGAAATCAGCGTGGCAATGATCGTCATTCCAATTAAGCCGAAAGATTTAAAATCAACCCAGGCTTCTTCCGACATATTGTGGCTAATATAAATATTTACCAACATACAAATAATAAAGAAAATTGCCCAGCCTAGGTTGAGAGTATTCCAAATCTGCTCCGGTAATTTAATTTCTTTACCGAGTAATTTTTTTACCAAAGGCGTTTTGAATTGAAATTGCGCCACAAGCAAGATAATGGCAAAAAGTGCGTTTACAATAGTGACTTTCCATTGCAAATAACGCAATTCATTGAAATAAGCGGTTAAAAGTCCGAAAAAAACGACCGCACTTGCCATGATTTTTTGTTGTTTTTCAATGGTGCCGTATTTCCATTTTAAGATTACCATTTGCAAGATGGTGGCAACCACTAATACGATTGCCGCATCGCGTACACCGCTAAGTTTGTAAGTGATAAAAAATAAGATTAGCGGAATAAATTCAAGTAGTTGTTTCACTTATGACTCCTTCATAAATAAACTGTAAAAACGATAGGTCACAACCAGCATTAATATATTTAATAATGAGGCAAAGCCGCTTACTATAAGAATAAAAACCATATTGTTAGATAGAGTAGTGAGCTGAAAAACTAATGCCGGTACAACAAAGTACACTAATAGGGCGTAAATAAACAATGCGCTTTTTTGGTTTCGCCCTTGTAGCCAAATTTTTTGCAGGCTTTGCCCGATACTGTCTTGTGTTGCTAAGTAGTGGGTGGTCGATAAATTTAAACGTATAAAAAACCAGATGCCGAAGATAATCGCCACAAGTGAAATTATTGAGGGAGAGGCTTTGGTGAGTATTGCTGCACCGATTTCAAATAATCCGAGATATATAGGCATAACAACAATGAGTTCTAAGACTACGACACCGATAAAACGTGAGAGTGTTGCACTGAAAGTTTGACTTAAAGTGCGGTAATTTTGTTGGCTGATTTTATGAATTGTCAGCAATCCCCAAGCGGTCAAAAAAGTGGTTGCTAATTGTGCGATAGAAAAGGATGTTAAAAAGCCGATGACATCTGCATTTGCCACGTCAGGTAAAGTATTTGTACTGACCAAGGCTTCTTGAGAATTAATCGATGGGCTTAATAATATACTTAAAACTTGTATCATAAGTAGGATTAATACAAGTTGAAACATTATTTTTTGCTGATTACGGAAAAAATTCCAGCTATCTTGTAAAATCTGCGTAAAGTTAATTTTCATTCAATTTTCTCTTTGTCAAAAGTGAGGCAATTATACCTTGTTTATAAGGTTCTGCCATTTATCTATATAAAAATTCTATTCCTTGATAGGGAATAAATTTTGTGATTTCAAGTTTTTAGTCTAAAAATTGTACTGATTTCACCTAAATAATTTTATTAAATGTTTAAAACCTTGAATTAGATCACAGAATTGATACTCAATATGGAGTATATTACAAGCCGCAAATAGCCATAGTCTTTTTATGGTTATGAATTAAACATTATACTTAAGGAGTTCAATATGAAAAAAACAGCACTAGCATTAGGTTTAACCGCCGCATTATTTGCCGGTGTAGCAAGTGCTCACCAAGCCGGGGATGTTATTTTACGTGCCGGTGGCGTGTTTGTGTCAGCAAATTCTGAATCTACGACTAAAACAAATACGCAGGTTAATTTAGAAGTGAGTGATAACGCTCAGTTAGGTTTAACCGGTACTTATATGTTCACTGACAATATCGGTTTAGAGTTGTTAGCTGCAACGCCATTCTCACATAAAGTGAGTGCTAATGTTCCGGCATTAGGGGCTGGTTCAAATCTTGGTGATGTAGTGAAAGTAAAACAACTACCTCCGAGCTTATATCTACAATATTATTTCTTAGATAAAGATGCTGGTTCCCGTCCATATCTTGGTGCCGGTTTAAATTACACACGTTTCTTTAATGCAAAATCAACAAATCCGTTAATTACCGATGTTAACGTGAAGAAACATTCTTTTGCACCGGTTGTCAATGCGGGTATTGATATTAAATTAACCGATAATTTATATTTAAATACTGCAATGTGGTACACCCGTATTAAAACTACGGCTAAATTTAAAGTTCCGGCTGTAACAGCGGGCTATGAACACGAAGTGAAACTTAAACTTGATCCGTTTGTGTTCTTCGCAGGTTTAGCGTATCGTTTCTAATTGTAAATTGTTCCTCTAGTTATCAAAAAAGCGATGAAATCATTCATCGCTTTTCTTTTTACTCACAGGCATAACCTTGTTCAGGCAATGGCTTCCCGTCTAAATAGGCAATGCCTGCTTTTAGGCTTAAACGATCTTCAATAAACCATTTAATCACCATAGGGTAAATACGATATTCTTGCTCTCTTGTGCGTAATTCAATATCTTCTACATTATCATTTGGGAAAATAGGAACTTTTGCCTGCAAAACAATCGCACCGCCGTCCACTTCTTCATTAACAAAATGAATAGTTGTACCGTGTTCCGTATCACCCGTCTCTAAGGCACGTTGGTAGGTATTAAGTCCTGCATATTTTGGCAGTAGGGAAGGGTGAATATTTAAAATTTTTCCTTGAAAACGTTGGGTAAACTCAGGCGTAAGAATCTTCATGTAGCCGGCAAGTACAATAAGATCAACGTTAAAACTTTCCAAATAATCACCAATTGCGCGATCCATTTCTTGATTATTCATAAAATCTCGACGCAAAAAAACATTCGTAGGAATGACCACACTTTTAGCCCGTTCAAGTCCGAAAGCATCCATTTTATTACTCACAACGCATACAATTTTAGCCGGGATAAAACCTTTTTCACAAGCATCCATGATGGCTTGCAGATTACTTCCCTGTCCTGAAATCAGAACGGCAATTTTTTTCATAAATGTCCTAAATATAAAAGAAAAGGCGAATTTTTCATTCGCCTTAAAGGGAAAGATTATTGAATAACAACTTGCTCTTCGCCATCGGCTGCCTGTTCAATATGCCCAATAAGCCAAGCATTTTCGCCAGCTTGTTTTAAAATCGCTAAAGCGGTTTCCACTTGGTTTTGTGGAAGGGCAATTACCATACCGACGCCACAATTAAAGGTACGATACATTTCATAAGTGGAAATATTACCTTGTTCTTGCAACCATTTAAAAATCGGTTGCCATTCCCAACTTTTTTCATCAATGACGGCTTTGGTATTTTTCGGTAAAACACGTGGAATGTTCTCCCAAAAACCACCGCCGGTAAGATGGGCGATAGCGTGAACATCCGTTTGTTTAATAAGAGATAAAATAGATTTTACATAAATTTTAGTCGGCGCAAGCACTTGTTCGCTTAATGGTTTACCGGATAATTGTTCGGTTGTCGGATTCACACCGGAAATGTCAATCACTTTACGGATTAAAGAATAACCGTTTGAATGCGGACCGCTTGAACCTAAGGCAATTAAGGCATCACCGCTACGCACTTGACGACCGTCAATAATTTCGGATTTTTCAACTACGCCGACACAGAAGCCGGCTAAATCATAATCGCCTTCATGGTACATACCGGGCATTTCGGCCGTTTCTCCACCGACTAAGGCACAGCCCGATTGTACACAACCTTCGGCAATACCTTTCACCACATCCGCCGCTACATCGACTTCTAGTTTTCCAGTAGCGTAATAATCTAAGAAAAATAGAGGCTCTGCCCCTTGTACTACCAAATCATTTACGCACATTGCCACCAAATCCACGCCGATGGTGTCGTGTTTTTTTAAATCAATCGCTAAGCGTAATTTTGTACCGACACCGTCCGTACCGGAAACCAAAATAGGTTCTTTGTATTTACTTGGTATGGCACACAATGCACCGAATCCGCCTAAGCCGCCAATTACTTCAGGGCGAGTGGTACGTTTTACATGTGGTTTGATTCGTTCGACAAGTTCGTTACCGGCATTAATATCCACGCCGGCATCTTTGTAACTTAATGATGGTTTGCTCACAATGTTTTCCCGTATTAATTAAATGAAAAAATCAGCACGGATTGTAACAGCTTAGGCAATCGTTTGCGACAAAATTTTAAGATGAAAAAGACCGCACTTTTTGAAAGTGCGGTCAAATTTAATGGGGTTTTAACGATTTGCCAATTCAAAGATCATTGCTTCAGCTTGGCAACTAAAGGTAAAACTTGCACTTAATTGTACTCCGCCTTCAACAGAGGATATTTCACTCACGGTTTCGCAAGGCTCGCTTTCTGTTTTACGTGCTTTTTCCGTTAAACGGGCAAGGACTTGCTCTGCTTCGGCCCGGGTAGAATAGATTTGAACCATATTTACGGTACAATCCGAGCCGTCAATAATTGTGCCGACATCTATGCAGCTACAAGTTAAAGATTCTTCTGCTTTACATTTTACAGTCATATTTCGTCCTTATTTTTGAGATTTAGTAGCGTTATTTTAGCATTTTTATAAATTGATTGAAAACCGACCGCACTTAAAATAAAAGTTTCTACTGGTCGGAACTCTATGAAAATAAACAAAATGAATTTGCACTCCAATAAATAGCGTTTTAGAGTCTCGTGAATTTTATTTTTTATATGAATAACAAAGGGTTCTAAATGAAAAAATTTAATTATTCCTTATTAGCAAGTATCGCATTAATTACAGCCGGAGGTGCAAATGCTGCGGCATTCCAGTTAGCAGAAATTTCTACATCCGGTTTGGGGCGTGCTTATGCTGGTGAAGCAGCGATAGCGGATAATGCTTCTGTCGTGGCAACAAACCCGGCGTTGATGACTTTATTTAAGCGACCTGAAATTTCTTTTGGCGGTGTTTATGTTGATGCAAAAGTGGATTTGACGGGACAATTCACTTCAGATAATCCTCGTATCAATGCTGCGCTTGCCAGTAGAAATGCTAATCAAAACAATGTTGTACCTTCTGCCTTTGTTCCAAACGCTTATTTTGTTTATCCGATTAACGAGAAATTTTCTGTTGGCGGAGGAATGAACGTTCCTTTTGGATTCAAAACAGAATTTGATTCGGATTATAGTGCGGGTGTATTTGGCGGAAAAACAGATTTAACGACAATTAATTTAAATCTTAGCGGTGCTTACCGTATTTCACAGGGGTTGAGTTTTGGTTTAGGCATTAATGCGCTTTATACCAAGGCAAAATTAGAACGAACAGCCGGTGTTGGGGCTGATTTAGTGAATGCTCAATATGGTCAGAAAGTATTGGATCGAAGCGATGTGGTGACGCGTTTACAAGATAATGAATGGGGATTCGGTTGGAATGCCGGCTTAGTTTATGAATTTAATGATCGTAATCGTTTAGGGGTGGCTTATCATTCCCCAATTACTGTGAGTTATAAAGATAATACCGCTTTCAATCGTAAATTAAATCGTACAGGCACTGCAGAATTGGATCTTGATTTACCGGGCTATTGGGAAATTTCCGGTTACCATAAAGTGACGGATAAATTTGCTTTCCACTATAGCTATAAATATACGGATTGGAAACGCTTTAAAGAATTGAAAGCGAACTATAATAGCGATGGCGCAGAGGCTTTACGAAAACCTGAATATTTCCGTGGCAATTCCCGTATTGCTCTGGGGATTTCCTATGAGGCGACAGATAAGTTAACCTTACGTAGCGGGATCGCCTATGATGAAACAGCCGCAGATTCGTATCATTCTGCTTCCATCCCGGATACGGATCGGACTTGGTATAGTTTAGGTGCAACCTATAAAGTCACGCCTGATTTATCAATTGATGTTGCTTATGCTCACCTAAAAGGTAAGAAAATAACATTTAAAGAGTCGCAAGATGGTATTCCTTTTACCGTGAATTATACGAGTAAATCCAGTGCTAACCTTTACGGTTTAAATGTAAATTATAGTTTCTAATTTATTTAAAAATTTCGCATAATAAAGCGTACTTCGGTACGCTTTTTTTATATGAAAACGAGGCTAAAAATGACCGCACTTTACTACACCTATTATCCTTCCCCGGTGGGGAAACTTTTGATTCTATCTGACGGTGAACACATCACGCATATTGATTTTGAGAAAGAGCAGTTTGAACCGAATCCTAAATGGGTTGAAGAAAGTGATCTCCCCCTTTTCCAAAAAGTACAGTCGGCTTTTGATCGTTATTTTAAGGGCGAAACAGAGACATTTTCGGATATTCCTTTGAAAACTGAGGGAACAGCATTTCAGCAAGCAATTTGGCAGGCTTTACGACAAATCGGTTATGGTGAAATGTCGAGTTATGGCGAATTGGCGAAAATGATTAACAATCCAAAAGCGGTACGTGCCGTGGGCGGAGCGGTTGGCAGCAATCCGATTAGCATCATCATCCCGTGCCATCGTATTTTAGGCAAGGATAAAACCTTAACCGGTTTCGGTGGTGGCTTGGCGGCAAAACGTTTTTTACTGGAATTAGAAAAAATTTCTTACGTTGATAAAGGATCGGAACACACTCGCCCCCGTTTTTTTAAGAAGTATAACGAATGATTCCACAAACATTAACGCAACTTCTTCAACGGGCGCAATCTATCGGCGGATTAACTTTTGGTGAACTTGCCGATGAGCTTAATATCCCCGTTCCCCACAACTTGAAACGTGATAAAGGTTGGGTTGGTATGCTTTTAGAAAGTGCATTAGGGGCTAGTGCAGGCAGTAAAGCCGAACAAGATTTTGCCCATCTTGGGGTGGAACTCAAAACCTTACCGATTAATGAACAGGGTTTTCCGTTAGAGACGACATTTGTCAGCCTTGCGCCATTAATACAAAATTCCGGTGTGCAATGGGAAAATTCACACGTTTGCCATAAATTGTCTTGTGTACTTTGGATTCCCATTGAAGGTAGCCGACATATTGCTTTGCGTGAGCGCCATATTGGTACACCGATTTTATGGCAGCCTAGCCCCGAACAGGAGTGGCAATTAAAGCGAGATTGGGAGGAATTGATGGAATATATCACGATGGGAAGGCTTGATGAAATTACCGCCCGCATTGGGGAAGTGATGCAACTGCGACCAAAGGGCGCAAATAGTAAAGCGATAACAAAAGGTATTGGAAAAAATGGAGAAGTGGTGGAAACATTACCGCTAGGATTTTATTTGCGGAAGGAGTTTACGGCGAGGATCTTAAGGGATTTTTTAGGCAATTAGATTTCAAAACAGAAAACAAAAAAGGCCCCCATCACAGAATCTTAATTTTCAATCTCTAACATTTTTTACGCCACCTGAGTAAAAAAGTCCTTCAATCCTATTAATACATTATTTACCGCCACGGTCGCTAAAATTAACCCCATTACACGGCTGATAATTGCTGCGCCGGAGTTACCGATAAAATGCTGAATGCGGTTAGCGGCAAGCAATAAAATGTAAGTTATCAGTAATACGACTAGCATAATTCCTGCGGTAATAAATTGTTCGGCAAAATTAAAACGGTGGTTATCGGTTAAAAGTACAATCGCCATCATCGCACCCGGAGAGGCAATAGAAGGCACTGCAAGGGGATAAACGGCAACTTCGGTGATATTTGCCCTCATTTTCATTTCTTGTTCCGGCTTGCTTTCACCAAAAATCATAGTTAAAGCAAATAAGAAAAGTACAAGCCCGCCGGCAATTTGGAATGCCGGTAGGGGGACTTCCATTGCTTCAAATAAAACTTGCCCGCCTACAAGGAAAAAAAGTAAAATTCCGGCAGAAATAATCACTGCATTACGTGCGATTTTTCTGCGTTCTTCAAGAGAGAATCCTATGGTTTTTGAAAGGTAAACGGGAATTGAGCCGATAGGATCAATCACCGCCCAAAGTACAACGAACTGGACAACCAAAGAATCAAACATTTGCCTTCCTTTATTTATAGATTAAAAAACAACAAGTCTCAGCATTTTATCAGATAAATTGCATAAAGTGCGGTACGTTTTGCGCTATTTTGTTATATTTCTAAAAATGTGAAAAAAACCGACCGCACTTTGTAATTCATTACCATAAAAAACTAACGGTATGCGGTTGCGTTGCCAAGGCGGGACTTGTAATTCTTGCCAAATTTTTTTGATGTCTTCTTTGGGGCGTTTAGGGTGGTGTTTTATTTTTCCGGAATAACCAAAGCGAATTTGAATCGGTAAATCGGTGTGTGGTAACTCGGCAGAATATTGTTGCCAAGAAAAAATCAAATTTTCCGTTGTGCGTTGTAAATAAAGTTTACCGAGATTATCGGGAAGAACAAGACAAGAATCCTGCATCTCAAGACAAATACCGGTGAGATCGGCAAAATTATCGGTAAGATATAGACAAGATTGATAGCGACGGATAACTTTTTTGCCCAAACGAAATTGAGGATTGGCATCTTTTTTTGCCGGAATAACATCTTGTATCAACTGTTCAATTTGGCGTTTAGTCGGCATTTCACACTGATTTTGAGCAAACCACATTCTTAAAAGTGCGGTTTGTTTTGAGTATGAATATTGAAGGAAATCGTGCAGTTGGAATTCCGTTGGAATTTGACAATGTTCAAGAAAACAGTCTTGTAGTAATTCATTTATAAGTTGTTGTTGCTCAAAACAATGTTGCGCGGAACGTTGAACGGTCTGATCAAAATGCCTCCAACGTTCACGTAGTTTAGGTAAAATTTTGTTGCGTAAAAAATTGCGCTCATAACGGTTATCATCATTACTTTCATCGTGAACCCAAGTCAAATTTTCAGACTGAGCATAGTTTTCTAATTGCTCACGGGTAAAATTCAACAAGGGGCGAAAAATTCTCATGCCGAATAATTCGCTTTGAGATTGCATTGCACTCAAGCCTTGTAGCCCGCTACCCCGTTTGAGTGCGAGGAAAAAGGTTTCCGTTTGATCGCTTAAATGGTGGGCGGTTGCTAAGCATTCATTTGGCAGTATATGACGCTGAATAGCCTGATAGCGAGCCTCACGAGCTCCGGCTTCAATGCCTTTAGTTCGATCTACTTGAACATATTCGATAACTAATGGAATATGAAATCGCTCGCATAAAGATTGACAGTGTTTAACCCAGCTGTCGGCATTAGGGCTTAATCCATGGTGGATATGGATTGAGCGTAGGTTAAAGTGCGGTTGGTTTTCTCTGTATTTTTTGAATAAAGTAAGCAGTGCGGTAGAGTCTAAACCACCGCTCAAGGCAATAAGGTAGTCTTGAGCGGGATTTTTTTTGAGTTGTTGTTCAAAAATAGAGAACAGATCCATCAGGCAATTTTTTCGGCTTTGTATTGGCTTGTCGGATTTAAAATTTCAAAGCGTGCGGCAATGGTTTGTAATTCGTAAGAATTTAGTTCAAAGGTGGTTTTCATTACACCGGCAACCTCATTATTCATCGCTTCAAAAGCTTCTACATCCGATTTTCCGTTGAGTAAGTTCGCTAAGAACGTACCTGCAATTAAATCACCCACACCTACCGGTTCAAAATTGAACTGATAAAGCGGACGGTTTAAATGCCAGATCCCTTCAGGGGTTGCCATAATAATTTCAAAGGTATCGGGATCATTAATTTTTCCAACTTTACCCAAATGTTTTACCAGTACTTTTTTAACGCCTTTATCTAACAAGACACGTACTGCTTTTAATACGTCATCAAAAGAATTGATAGGGAAATCGCTAAGTTGGCGTAATTCGTTAAGGTTTGGCGTCATAATATCCGCGACAGGGATGGCTTTCTCAATGAGTGCTTCTCGAACACCATTTGCCACCACACAAATTTTCTCCGGGTTCGGCATCACGGGATCGCATAAATAAAGCGCATTAGGATTGTGTTTCTTAATTTGTTCTAAGGCATAAAGAATTTGATCCACTTGTTCCGCCGAACCTAAATAACCGGAAAGTAATGCATCGCATTCTTGTAATTTTTCGATGTTATCTAAGCCGGTAACGATCTCACGAATTTGTTCTTGCGGAATAACCATACCTGTCCACTTGCCGTATTGAGTATGGTTGGAAAATTGCACGGTATTTAATGCCCACACATCCACACCCAATAATTGCATCGGGAAGGTGGCGGATTTATTGCCGGCAAAGCCATACACCACGTGTGATTGGATGGAAAGTACGTTTTTCATAATTGTCTCCTGTTGGTTAATATTACATCCCGTTGCAAAACTCAAATAGAGCAAGCAATATTTGTTTAGGGTTAAGTTGTTTTTGGAAACGGTTTAACATCTCGACAGAATAATGTTTAAGCAAAAATAGCCTACGGTTAAGTTGAAAAGAGCGGATAAAATAACTGCTCTTTTTTTAATAAGTTAGCAATAGCCGTAAGACATCAAACGTTGATAACGTCTATTTAATAATTCTTCGCTATCCAAATTTTCAAGTTCTGCCAAATCTTCGTTTAGACGTTTTTTCAAATTGTTTGCCATCAATGTGTAGTCACGATGCGCACCGCCTAAAGGTTCAGGTACAATGTTGTCGATTAATTCAAGCTCTTTTAAACGGGTAGCCGTAAGCCCCATTACTTCAGCGGCAGTTGAAGCTTTTTCTGCGCTTTTCCACAGGATTGAGGCACAGCCTTCCGGTGAAATCACAGAATAAGTAGAATATTGCAACATATTTACTTTATCACCCACCCCGATCGCCAAAGCACCGCCCGAGCCGCCTTCGCCGATGACGGTACAGATTACCGGTACGGTTAATCGCGCCATTTCTCGTAAATTACGTGCAATGGCTTCGGCTTGTCCGTGCTCCTCCGCCCCGATTCCTGGATAAGCCCCCGGAGTGTCAATAAAAGTGATAATGGGAAGTTTAAAACGCTCAGCCATTTCCATTAAGCGTAAAGCCTTACGATAGCCTTCCGGTGCGGGCATACCAAAATTGCGTTGTACTTTCTCTTTTATCGTGCGACCTTTTTGATGACCGATTACCATCACCGGACGACCGTCCAAACGTGCTAAACCGCCAACAATTGCCTTATCATCGGCAAATGCGCGATCACCGGCAAGATCGTCAAATTCAGTGAAAATATGTTTAATATAGTCAAGCGTATAAGGACGGTTTGGGTGACGGGCCATACGTGAAATTTGCCATGCATCAAGACTGGCAAATGTTTTTTTGGTTAATTCGTCGCTTTTCTTTTGTAAGCGTTTAATTTCATCGGTTAAATCAACTTCATCATTAGAGGCAGAGCGCAATGCGCCGATTTTTGCTTCTAGCTCGGCAATCGGCAATTCAAAATCTAAATATTCCGGAGTCATTCTTCTTATCCTAAAAACACCATAAAAAATCCACCGCACTTTATCAAGAATTAACTGGCGGCGCAAATAGTTTTCGCTGGTTGGGCGAGCTTACAAATAAGCCTTTTTTAGTAATGACAGAATAAATAAAAATGTCGAGCAAATGACGACTGACGGACCGGCTGCGGTATCATAAAATGCGGAAAGCATTAATCCGCCAATAATTGAAAGCATACTGATTCCTACGGCAAACCCGACCATTGCTTCGGGGGTTTTTGCGAAACGGCGTGCCGTTGCTGCCGGAATAATTAATAGCGAGGTAATAATTAATGCGCCGACAAATTTCATACTTAGTGCAATAGTCAGCGCAGTCAAAATCATTAAAATAAAACGCATTTTTTTGATGTTGATGCCTTCCACTTGGGCGAGTTCCGGCGAAACGGTGGTGGAGAGAAGGGCTTGCCAAAAATAGAGTAACGTACCGAGTACGATTACTACACCGATACCGATATAAATTAAATCGGTGTAGTTTATTGCCAACAAGTCACCGAATAAGTAACTCATTAAATCAACCCGAACGTTTTTTAATAAACCAACGGTTACAACGCCGAGTGATAAGCAACTATGGGCAATGATACCCAGCAAGGTATCAATGGAAAACTGCGTATGATTTTCCAACCATATCATAATAATCGCCAAAATAAGGGTGAGGACGACTATCGCAATATAAGGATTGATTTGTAAGAAGATCCCCAATGCAACGCCAAGCAAAGCTGAATGAGACAGCGTATCACCAAAGTATGCCATTTTACGCCATATTACAAAGACCCCAAGCGGTGCGGTGATTAGGGACAATAAAATGCCGGTAAGCAGTGCCGGAAATAAAATTTCAAACATTAAATATCCTTATTTTGACAACGATCGGCTGTGCCGTTACAACTACAGACATCACCGTGTAAATTATGATGGTGATTGTGGTGATGAGTATAAAAGCCGACATTTTGTGAGAGCCGGTTGCCCCATAAACGTATAAATGTAGGATCATTTGACAGGGTTTCCGGTGTACCGGCACAGCAAATGTGCTGATTAATGCAAATCACTTCTTTACTGTCCGCCATCACAATATGTAAATCATGGGAAACCATCAACACCGCACAATTTAATTGTTGTTGGGTTTGATGAATGAGTTGATAAAGCTCCGCCTGACCGGTGATATCCACACCTTGAGTGGGTTCGTCCAAGACTAATAAATTCGGTTGGTTTAAAATCGCACGGGCGAGTAATACCCGTTGCATCTCGCCGCCGGAAAGTTTTTGCATATTATTTTTGCGTAAATGCGTAATGGAAAGTTGCTCAAGTGCGGTTGAAATTTCTTGTGTTTTTGCCCCTTTTTTTAAGGCAAGAAAACGTTCTACCGTGAGAGGTAAACTGTGATCTAAGTAAATTTTTTGCGGCACATAGCCAATACGAACATTTTGGCTATAAATAACTTCACCGGAGGTAGGTTGCTGTAATTTTAAGAGGGTTTTTAATAAGGTGGATTTCCCCCCGCCGTTTGGTCCGACAATGGTAATGATGGAGTGGGGATAAATATTTAAATTGATATTTTGTAATGCTGTTTTTTGTTCAAATACCACATCGATATTCTTGAGTTCAATTAATGGAGAATTTAGATCGCATTGAATGGAATGAATTTGCATAATGCCGCCTATGTCAATTTAGTGTCTAACCTTAGCTCATTTTGTCGTCTTTCTCAAGATGCTCTCTCTTTATGATGAATATTTCGACAACTTTTTTATGTGTTTTAGGGTAAAATGAACCTCTTTTATGATTTATAGTCTGAAGACGATATTATTTCCACTTTAGGTACTCACCCTTGCAACATGTTAAATTAGCCCGAGACAGACGAAAAAGAAAATCCCGCATTAAAGCTGCGATTTTTTTTGTCGCATTGGCGTTAATTTTCAGCGGCGTTATGTTGGGTTTAAAAGAGAGTTCGGAATCGGAATCTTCGGTTCAAAGTAATCTTGAGCCTGAAATGGTGGATAATGTGCAGTATCAAACCCTTCAACGTGAAGAAAATATACAGATCTCAAAGCTATCCGACCAATTGCAGACTGAGGATGCAACTTCTTATGATGATGAGTTGCAGGCTCAAGATGATGAAGTGGAAGAAGTTAAGCCTGACTTTGATGATCTTAGTGATCTTCCGCAAGATGCTCAGGATGCGTTGAGTGGTTTATTGGATGTTGCAGATCAAGCTTTACGTATTACTCATCAATTTAGCCATACTGTTGTACGTGGAGATACTTTAAAAGACGTATTGGAACTTTCAGGATTAGAAGATGATACGGCAAAAGGATTAATTGCCTCTTATCCGGAACTTAAAAATCTCCGTGTAGGGCAACAATTTTACTGGATTTTAGATAAAAGTGATCAATTGGAATATTTAAATTGGCTTGTTTCTGAAAAAGAAGAGCGAATTTATGAACGTGTCGAAGAGGGAAAATTCAAACGTCAAATCTTAGAGAAACAAAGCGTTTGGAAAAAAGAAGTATTAAAAGGAAAAGTGAGCAGCTCTTTTGCAGCAAGCTTACGTTCTCTAGGTTTGGAAGGACGCCAAATTGCACAATTAAGTTCTGCATTACAATGGCAAGTGAGTTTGAGAAAACTTAAGAAGGACACAAAATTTTCGATTTTGGTTTCCCGTGAATATTTAGGCGACAAATTGACCGGACAGGGTAATGTTGAAGCGATCCATATCCTTGCAGACGGCAAAAGTTATTATGCAATTCAAGCGGCAAACGGTCGTTATTATAATCAACAAGGTGAAACCCTAGGCAAAGGTTTTGCACGTTACCCATTGCAGCGTCAGGCTAGGGTGTCTTCGGGCTTTAACCCGAACCGCCGCCATCCTGTGACTGGACGTATACGCCCTCATAAAGGAGTAGATTTTTCTGTGCCGCAGGGGACACCGGTGATTGCACCGGCAGAAGGTTTAGTAGAAAAAGTTGCTTATCAGGCAGGAGGAGCGGGGCGTTATGTAGTGTTACGTCACGGACGTGAATATCAAACGGTATATATGCACCTAAGCCGACCGTTGGTTCGAGCCGGACAAAGGGTGAAAAAAGGTGAACGCATAGCTCTTTCCGGTAATACGGGTATTTCGACAGGTCCGCATTTACATTATGAGTTCCATATTAATGGACGGGCGGTTAATCCGCTTACCGTAAAATTGCCGGGAACAAGCAGTATGGCAACCGCAGAACGTAAGCAATTCCTGAGAAGGGCAAAAGAAGCGGAGCGAATGTTAAAACTATAATTTAGGTTTAATGGAAAAAAGTGCGATTAATTTTAACCGCACTTTTGATTTTTCTTCTACTAACTGTCTTTTTTCCTCCAAATAAATTAAATCTTTTTATTGATAAACTCTATCTTTATCCTACTGTTCTGATGTGTTATCCTTTTAAATCTAAGAATTATTATCATTTTGTTTATGAGCAAACGGCGTTATCTTATTTTTCTTCTTTTTATACTTTCATGTATTTCACTTTTTTTAGGTGTAAGCTCAGTTAGTTTGCAAGGATTGCTTGATTTTGAAGATAATCAGTGGCAGATTTTTTTGATTAGCCGTGTACCGCGTTTAATGAGCATTTTAATTGCAGGGGCAGCCTTAAGTATTTGCGGATTGGTGATGCAGCAGTTAAGCCGAAACCGCTTTGTTTCACCCACTACGGCAGGAACAATGGATAGTGCCCGCCTTGGTATTTTAATTGCAATACTATTTTTCCCTTCAGCCTCTATACTGTTGAAAACCACCGTTGCCGTGATTGTTTCATTTTTCGGTACATTGTTATTTATGATGATTCTTTCCCGTTTGAAATTTAAAGATACGATTTTTGTTCCGCTGGTAGGAATGATGTTCGGTAATATTATTAGTTCTATAACTGCATTTATTGCCTATCAGCAAGATTTATTGCAGAACCTTTCAGGTTGGTTGCAGGGGGATTTTTCACTGGTGATGGCCGGGCGGTATGAATTGCTTTATTTTAGTATCCCAGTGTTGGCTGTTGCATATTTGTTTGCGCATCGTTTTGCGATTGTGGGAATGGGGAAAGATTTTGCGATAAATTTAGGGTTGAATTATAACCAAGTACTTTATATCGGGTTATTAATCGTAGCAGTAGTATCGTCTATTATTATTGTTTCTATCGGGGTTATCCCGTTTCTTGGCTTGATTATTCCAAATATTGTCACTCTTTATTTAGGCGATAATTTGAAAAAAGTGCTTTCACACACGGCATTGTTGGGGGCCGTTTTTGTTTTGTTCTGTGATATTTTGGGAAGAGTGGTCATTTATCCTTATGAAATTTCGATTAATACTATCGTAGGTGTATTTGGCAGCGGTGTTTTCTTATTTTTATTGTTAAAGCGGTATCGAAATGCGTAAGAAATCTTTCTATCAACTCATTGCGCTTGCGATTTTAGTTTTAATATCCATTGCACTTTATTTAGGTTATGCCTTGCCGAGCCGTTGGCAGTACGCTTTGGAAAATCGTAGCCTTTCCCTTTTGGCAATTATGATTACCGGTGTTGCTGTAGCACTCGCTACGATGATTTTCCAAACAGTGGTTAATAACCGTATTTTGACCCCGAGTATTTTAGGCTTGGATTCGTTATATTTGTTGATCCAAACCGGCATTATTTTCTTGTTTGGTTCCGGTACGTTATTATCAATGAACTCCATCGCTTTATTTGCCGTTTGTAGCGGTGCCATGATATTTTTTTCCCTTTTGCTTTATCATTTTTTATTTAAAAAAGAATCGCAAAATATTTTCTTTTTACTACTCGTCGGCATTGTATTTGGTACTTTTTTCGGTAGTTTGACTACTTTTATGGAAGTGTTAATTGATCCAAATGAATTTCAAATTGCACAAGATATTGGCTTTGCCAGTTTTAACCGAATTAACACAAATATTTTGTGGGTGGCATTGGCTATTTTAATCGCTACGATTTTATTTAGTCTGCGTTATTGGCGTTATTTGGATGTTTTGGCGCTTGGGTGCGAAAATGCGATTAATTTAGGAGTGGATTATCATCAAATTACAAAAACATTATTGATTTTAGTGGCAATTTTAATTTCGGTTTCCACCGCACTTGTCGGTCCGCTTACTTTCCTTGGTTTGTTGGTGATGAATATCACCTTTGAATTTATCCGTGATTATCGCCATAAAATCTTAATTCCAGCTGCGATGCTAATTTCAATGGTTACATTGATCTTAGGGCAATTTGTAGTCACACAAATTTTTACTTTCCGAACTACGTTGAGTATCATCGTGAATTTTGTCGGTGGCGTGTATTTCATTTACCTTTTATTAAATACAAATAAAAAATAGGAAGAATAAGAAAAAATGGCAATTAAGATTAGCAATATCAGCAAAAGTTATAGTGGTAATAAAGTAGTAGATGATGTTTCATTGGTTATCCCAAAGGGAAAAATTACCTCTTTTATTGGTCCGAATGGTGCGGGGAAAAGTACGCTGCTGTCGATCATTAGTCGTTTACTTTCGGCAGATAATGGTGATGTCTATTTAAACGATGAATTGCTGAATAATAAAAAAAGTAGTGAAATTGCCAAACAGCTCGCTATTTTGAAGCAAACCAACAATATTAATTTACGTTTGACTATTGAGGAATTAGTCGCTTTTGGGCGTTTTCCTTATTCCAAAGGAAATTTAACGGAAATCGACCGTACTTTTATTGAACGGGCCATTACTTATATGGATCTTGGTGAGATTCGCCATCAATATATTGATAGTCTCAGCGGTGGGCAACGCCAGCGTGCGTACATTGCTATGACGTTGGCACAGGATACGGATTATATTTTGCTTGATGAACCGCTTAATAATTTGGATATGAAACATTCTGTACAGATTATGAAAGTATTGCGCAAATTGGTTAATGAATTAAATAAAACAGTGGTTATTGTGATTCACGATATTAATTTTGCCTCTTGTTATTCCGATTATATTATTGCAATGAAAGATGGCCGTTTAGTACAACAGGGTAATGTGAGACATATTATGCAATCCTCGGTTTTACAAGATATTTACGATATGGCGATTCCAGTTCAAGATATCGAAAATAATAAAATTGCCGTTTATTTTAAATAAAAGTGACGATTTTCCATTGATAAAAAATATGTTTTTTGAATTTTGATTTTTCCAAGGAAGAAAAAGTAAGTGAAATATTCTGATGTCATACTAAATTAAGGAGAATGTATGAAAACATTAAAAAAACTGACCGTACTTGGTTTAACATTATTCGTAACCGGTATGGCAAATGCTGCCGATATTACGGTAGAAAACTTTGCAGGTAAGCAAACCGTGCCACAAAATCCGCAAAAAGTGGTGGTGCTTGATTTTGGTGCGGCGGATACGATTCGTGCTTTAGGAGTTGCGGATAAAATCGCAGGTTTTCCTCAAAGTAGCAAAATTCCAAGTTATCTTTCTGAATTCGCCGATAAAAAATTTAAAAATGTCGGGGATTTAAAGGAACAATCTTTAGAGCAAATTAATGAAATTGCACCGGATCTTATTATTGCATCAAAACGTCAAGAAAAATCCTTGGATAAATTTAAGGAAATCGCTCCGGTTTTTTTCATTGATAGCGACTATAAAAATTACTATGAAAGTTTTCAGCAAAATGTGATTGCACTTGGTCAAATCTTCGATAAGGAAACGCTGGCAAAAGAAAAGCTGGCTGCATTAGATACGGTAGTGAGCCAAGTTGAGAATATGGCAAAGGATAAAACGGCGTTACTCGTCTTGGTGAATGAAAGCAAAATGAGTGCGTTCGGTGATGGCTCGCGTTATGGTATGGTATATCAAAAATATGGCTTTCAACCTATTGATTCCGCCATTAAATCCTCTACCCATGGGCAAAGTATCGGGTTTGAATATGTGTTAGAGAAAAATCCTGATTTTTTGCTAGTAATTGATCGTACTGCAGCAGTAACCGAAAAAGTTAATAATGCTCAAAAAGTGTTGGATAATGACATCATAAAGCAGACGAAGGCTTATAAAAACGGACATATCATTTATTTGGATTCAGTAAATTGGTATCTTGCCTTTGGTGGTTTGGAATCTATGGAAATCATCTCAAAAGAACTGAATGATGCAGTACAGAAATAAGTTTAATAAAAGCCCCTTTTGAGGGGTTTTTGTTTGTCTGTAAAATAATCTTTACAGGTTTATGTAAACAACTTATGATGGGTTTGATTTCCATTTATTAGGACTGTTTAAAATGACTTTTAAATTTAATCCTCAACATCCTTTCGCTTGCTTTGTTACCCATAGTGAAACTATGAAAAGTGCGGTAGAAAATGCCCAACGTTTTGCTATGTTTGACGTGCCGTTATTGATTCAAGGTGAAACTGGAACGGGGAAAGATTTATTGGCAAAAGCATGCCATTATCAAAGTTTACGCCGAGATAAAAAATTTATTGCAGTGAATTGCGCAGGTTTGCCTGATGAAGATGCAGAAAGCGAAATGTTTGGGCGGAAAGTGGGAAACAGTGAGACGATAGGTTTTTTTGAATATGCTAATGAAGGGACGGTATTGTTGGACGGGATTGAGGAATTATCGCTCAATCTTCAAGCCAAATTATTGCGCTTTTTAACGGACGGCTCATTCCGCAGAGTAGGGGAGGAACGGGAACATTATGCGCACGTACGCGTTATTTGTACTTCTCAAATTCCTCTCAACCATTTAGTTGAGCAAGGCAAAGTGCGTGCCGATTTATTTCATCGTTTGAATGTATTAGTTATCAATATGCCGCCATTGCGGGAACGCATAGCGGATATTCAACCCTTAGCAGAAGGCTTTTTACAAGAAATTAGTGATGAATTGAAAATAAAACTACCTACTTTTAATCAGGATTTCCTTGTTTATTTGCAGCAATATGATTGGCCGGGAAATGTTCGGGAACTTTATAACACGTTATATCGTGCCTGTTCTTTATCGAAAGACACTCAGTTGAGTGTTGAAAGTTTAAATCTCACTTTGCCGCAAAGTGCGGTTATTTCCGTTGATGAATTTGAAAATCAAACATTAGAGGACATTATCGGGCAATATGAAGCCAAGGTTTTGCAGGCTTTTTACAAAGAATATCCGAGTACCCGTAAACTGGCTCAACGCTTGGGCGTATCGCATACCGCGATTGCAAATAAGTTAAAGCAATATGGGATTGGAAAATAATATTGCCCGTATAAAAATTTGCCTACTAAATTTTTATCCGAACTAAAGTTGGAAATTGCTTACACAATTTTAGCCATTCCACCCTATTGATTTGTACATCTAGGGCAAATTCGCCTTGTTCTGTAATTTTTTCATTGCGTATTGCATCTAATTGATAAAGGGTATGACGAAGTTTCCCTTCATAAGGTTGAAGAGTAAGAACGAGCGAAAGTATTTCATTTTTTAACCGCAGCTTAATGGCTTCCGACAATAAATCAATGCCTTCCCCATTGTGTGCGGAAAGGTAAACTGCGACGGGCTTATTTTCATCATCATATTCAATATGGGGTAACACGCCGTTTAGCAAATCAATTTTGTTATAAAGCAACAAGACGGGAACCTTGTCCGCTTTAATTTCTTCCAATACTGAAGCAACCGCTTCTATATTCTCCGACATTCGAGAATCAGTTGCATCAATGATATGTAATAAAAGGTCGGCTTCGACAGTTTCTTGTAAAGTGGATTTGAATGCGGAAACTAAATCGTGTGGTAGTTGGCGTACAAAACCTACCGTATCGGCAAGAATGGTTGTGCCGACATCTTGAATGTATAAACGGCGTAAAGTGGGATCGAGTGTCGCAAAGAGCTGATCCGCCGCATAGACCTTAGCTTGTGTGATTGCATTAAAAAGAGTTGATTTCCCAGCATTGGTATAACCCACCAGTGAAATAGTAGGAATATCTGCTTTTTGTCTCGTTTGACGATTTTGATTACGTTGTTTTTCGACTTTTGCTAAACGATTTTGTAATTGACTAATACGCACTTTGATGAGACGGCGATCTGTCTCTAGCTGTGTTTCTCCCGGCCCTCTTAGCCCAACCGCTCCTTTTTGTTGATCTAAGCCGGTTTTACGGCGAACTAAACGCGTTGCTAAATGTTTTAATTGTGCTAACTCTACTTGTAATTTTCCTTCGTGAGATCTTGCCCGTTGGGCAAAAATATCTAATATGACCCCCGTTCGATCGATAACACGACAGTGACACAAATTTTCTAAATTACGTGTTTGGGCCGGTGTAAGTTGATGGTTAACCAATATCACGTCTGCATTGTACATTTTTACCGTATCGGCAATTTCCCGGGCTTTTCCTTCTCCCACAAAATATTTGGCTTGAGGCGTACTACGACTTGTTGTTATCACTTCCAAAGTATTCACATTGGCTGATTTGGCAAGCAGAAGAAATTCTTTGAGATCGTCAAGATTTTTATTTTGTGAAAAGAAAATATGTACAACGATAGCTGTGTCACATTGAGAAGCCGAGTCTTGATGAGCTTGAGGCAAAGAAAGTGCGGTTGAAATTTCAGGTAAATTTTCAACCGCACTGAGTGTTTTTTTGCAATCCATTTAATCGATTATTCTGATTGTGTCCCGGTTTCTTCCGTAGCTTCTACAGGCTGCACATTATGGTGATTATTATTGTGATGAGAAACGGAACGCGCCGGTACGACGGTAGAAATTGCATGCTTATACACCATTTGGTTTACGGTGTTTTTTAACAAAATTACAAACTGATCGAAGGATTCAATTTGCCCTTGTAATTTAATTCCGTTCACAAGATAAATTGATACGGGAATACGCTCGCGACGTAACGCATTTAAATAAGGATCTTGTAAAGATTGTCCTTTTGCCATTTTGCTATCCTTTGTGTTGTCGTTATTATGAAATCATGATAGAAACGAGTTGTCTCCGAGTCCAAATATAACAATAAATGCCAAATTTGTCTATTTGCTTTCCCGTAACTTTTTCAATACTGCTTTTATTTTTTCATCAAGCGGTGCATTAAAGCGTAAGGTTTCGCCTGTTTTGGGATGTTCAAAGCGAATAGAGAAAGCGTGTAAAAATAGGCGGTTTAAGCCAAATACTTGTATTTGTGCATCAAAATCCTTATCTCCGTATTTATTATCTAATGCAATGGGATGACCGGCATATTGAGTATGCACGCGGATTTGATGGGTTCGTCCGGTGACCGGTGAGGCTTTTATCAGGGTTGCGTTAGCATAACGTTCCTCAATAGAAAAACGTGTCTCGGAAGGTTTACCTTGTTCACTTACACGCACGATACGTTCTCCGCCGGTAAGTTCATTTTTTAGCAACGGAGCTTTTACCACTTTAACATGCGATTGCCATTGTCCTCGTACCAGTGCCAAATAATCCTTTTGCACGGTTTTAAGGCGCAGTTGTTCGTGTAGGTTGCGTAATGCCGAACGTTTCTTTGCGATTAACAAAATGCCTGAAGTATCGCGATCTAAACGATGAATGAGTTCTAAAAAACGTGCTTCGGGGCGTAATGTCCGTAAGGCTTCAATTACGCCGAAGTTTAAGCCGCTACCGCCGTGCACAGCAATGCCTGAGGGTTTATTTAATATGATTAAATGATCGTCCTCAAATAAAATTTTATGTTCAAGCTCCGCAACTTTATTTAAATTCTTAGAGACTGGCGGATTATTTTTTTCCGTTGTACGTACAGGCGGTAAGCGCACTACATCACCGCTCTGCAATTTATATTCCGGTTTAATCCGCCCTTTATTTACCCGTACTTCCCCCTTACGTACAATGCGATAAATCAAACTTTTCGGCACGCCTTTTAGTTTTGCCAACAGATAATTATCAATGCGCTGACCGGCTTCGTCTTCACTAATTGTGAGCATTTTTACAGAGGAGTTGATGATATTTTCTTTTTGTACAGTCATTTTTTCACCTTTTGAAAAGTGGGACAAATCATATCATAAAATCCTTATCTAGGGTAATTATGACCTTGCTAATTTATCGGTTTCTATGGATAATAGAGCGTCTTTTTGCGCCTAAAATATTAGGTGGGGAAATGATACATTTTGTTGGTGGAAACTCAATGCGGCATTTGGCATAAGACATTGATAATCAACATTTTCTTGAAAATAAACAAGCCGCTTGTAACGCGTGCGAAATATCGCGTTGTTTTATTAAACAATCCTTTTATCGTTTCATAACGTTATCAATGCACCCAGCAACATACAATCGTGAGATTGACTGGCGCGAGAAACACGAGGTCGATAACGAAGCAAAGTGCGGTTTATTTTTGAGGTATTTTTAAAAATTTTAAAAAGAGAATCGACAATGAAAAGAATGTTAATCAATGCGACTCAAAAAGAAGAGTTGCGTGTGGCGCTTGTTGACGGACAACGCCTTTTTGACTTGGATATTGAAAGTCCGGGACATGAACAAAAGAAAGCAAATATTTACAAAGGGAAAATTACCCGAGTAGAACCAAGCCTTGAAGCAGCTTTTGTAGATTATGGTGCGGAACGCCACGGTTTTTTACCTTTAAAAGAGATTGCACGAGAATATTTCCCGGCGGATTATGTGTTCCAAGGGCGTCCTAATATTCGTGATATTTTGAGTGAAGGACAAGAAGTTATTGTTCAAGTAAATAAAGAAGAGCGCGGTAATAAAGGCGCTGCGCTGACAACCTTTGTTTCCCTTGCCGGCAGTTATTTGGTGATTATGCCTAACAATCCGCGTGCGGGTGGGATTTCTCGTCGTATTGAAGGTGATGAACGCCTAGAATTAAAAGAAGCGCTAAGTTCATTAGATGTGCCGGAAGGGGGGGGCTTAATCGTTCGTACTGCGGGCGTAGGTAAATCGCCGGAAGAATTACAATGGGACTTAAAAGTTTTATTACATCACTGGGAAGCGATTAAACAAGCCTCGCAAAGCCGACCTGCACCGTTTTTAATTCATCAAGAAAGTGATGTGATAGTACGTGCAATTCGCGATTATTTACGTCGTGATATTGGTGAAATTTTAATTGATAGCCCGAAGATCTTTGAAAAGGCGAAAGAGCATATCAAGTTGGTTCGTCCGGATTTTGTGAACCGTGTAAAATTATATCAAGGCGAAGTTCCTCTCTTTAGTCATTATCAAATTGAATCTCAAATTGAATCCGCATTTCAACGCGAAGTACGTTTACCGTCGGGCGGTTCAATAGTGATTGATGTAACGGAAGCCTTAACTGCGATTGATATTAACTCTGCACGTTCAACCCGTGGCGGTGATATTGAAGAAACCGCACTGAATACAAACCTTGAGGCGGCGGATGAAATTGCACGCCAACTACGTTTACGCGATTTAGGCGGATTAGTGGTTATCGACTTTATTGATATGACGCCAATCCGTCATCAACGCGAAGTCGAAAACCGAATTCGTGATGCGGTACGCCAAGATCGTGCCCGTATTCAAATTAGCCGTATTTCACGTTTTGGCCTGTTGGAGATGTCTCGTCAGCGTTTGAGTCCGTCACTTGGCGAGTCTTCCCATCATATTTGCCCGCGTTGTCAAGGAACGGGCAAAGTGCGTGATAACGAATCCCTTTCTTTATCAATTTTGCGTTTAATTGAAGAAGAGGCACTGAAAGAAAACACTAAGCAGGTTCATACCATTGTGCCGGTGCAAATCGCCTCTTATCTATTAAATGAAAAACGTAAAGCAATTAGTAGCATTGAGAAACGTCATGATGTTGATGTGATTGTTGTTCCAAATGAAGCTATGGAAACGCCTAATTTTAGCGTATTCCGTATGCGTGAAGGGGAAGAGCTTAATGAGTTAAGTTATAATTTGGCAAAAATCCATTGTGCACAGGATGATGTCACTGATGAACCATCGGTTGTACGAAATACTGAAGTGACGGTTGTTTCCGAGCTACCGGCAGTAGAAAGTGCGGCCCTATCACTTTCTATTTCCGAGGCCGCACCGACACCGTTAGAGCGTAAATCGAACGAGTTGTCGTTATTGGCAAAAATTATTGCAAAAATTAAAGCGTTATTTAGCCCCGAACCTGCTGTTGAGAAAAAAACAAAACACAATCGTAATGGCAATCGTCACCAACGCCGTTCTCAAGAGCGCCGTAATGTATCGCATCGTTCTAAATCAGAGAATGCGGCAGAGAAGGAAAATGCACCTTCTACGCGTGAGCGTAATCAACGTCGTTTACGTCGTAATTCCGTTGTAAATGAAAATCTGGCTGAAAGTGCGGTCAATTCTACACTTATTTCCGATCATTCTGATAATAAAGGTGATAAAGCAGAGCAGCCGGTGCAACAACGTCGTCAACGTCGTGATTTGCAGAAACGTGTACGCATTGATGAACATGTGGGTAGCGCACCTCATGCACCTGTACCGAACATTGAAATTGTTGAGGAAACGGTAGAAGCAGCATCAACTGAAATTACCCAAGTAGTAGAGGTTGAAGAGAAACAAAATCGTCAGGAACGTCAACGTCGTACACCACGTCATTTGCGCGTCAATAATCAACGTCGTCGCCGTCAAGAGCCTAAATCGCCAATGTCGCTGTCTTTCGCTGTTTTTTCTCCTGAATTGGCAAGTGGGAAAGTGTGGGTTGATTATTCGGCATTGAATGTGACAAAAGAAAATAATTTCCTATCTGTTGATGAATTGCTTGAGCAAGAAAAAACGAAGAAAGGATTTATTACGCCGGCTACCGGTATTATGATTGAAAATACTTCAGTGGAAGTGAAACCTGCTTTGGATTTTATTACGCAACCGGCAAATGAATCGGTACAGAAAAAAGTACAGGAATCATTGGAGCGTCTTAATGCGGAAAAAGTGCAAGAGCAAGATGAAGTTATTTCGAATAAGACGGCTGAAGTCGAAAATTTGGCTAAATTTGACCGCACTTATGAATTTTCAGGTCGTTTAGGCACGATTTCTTCGGTTACTCACACGAAGGCGGAAATGACGCTTGCAAAAGCCGGTGAAGAAATAGCAGAACCTTTCCCGATTGTTGAATGGATGGAATCTCGTTATTACTTCTACGGAAAAGGAGCCGCTGGGCATCATAGTGCGATTAGTCATGTGTATTCCGAGCCAACTCATGCAAAAGCGGAATAAATAAAAATTAAATTGGTACGAAAGTACCAATTTTTTACGTTTAAATTGAGTTAAAATTAATCACTCAAGAAAAAGACGCCTTTTTATTCTTGACGAGATTGGGGAAAAAACGTATTATTCTCCCCGCTTAAATCACGGAGGAATGGTCGAGTGGTTGAAGGCACCGGTCTTGAAAACCGGCGAGGGTTTACGCCCTCCGTGAGTTCGAATCTCACTTCCTCCGCCATCAAATTCAATAAATCCCTTAATCTTTCGGTTAAGGGATTTTTCTTTGTTATTTATCTGTTTTATTGTTGCTTTTTTGTTCGTCTTTAAAGGTTAAATATTCTTCTAATAAATCAATTGCTTCTTGGCATTTTTGACGGCGACATTTATAGCTATCGGCTAGTTCTTTCATTCTTTTTTGTTCAATAGAATCATTTTTCGTGTGAGCGAGATCTCGATATTGTTGATACAAATTATTCAGTTGCTCAAGTGCTTCGTAATATTTCTCCAAACGTTCACGAGGAGGTAGTTTATGGATACCATGCCGTGTTTTTTTTACAGCCGGATTTGGTTGCCGTTTTTGCCGAGTAAATACCGTATTGTTTCGATTTAGCGTTTCGGACAATGCGTTACATTGCTTGAACAAATGTTCTGTCATAAAGCGGTAATGATTTACATCATTAGAATTAAGCGATTTTATTCTTATCAGAGTTTGGTTAATTTCAGCAAAATAAAATGACAGGGTTTGCCCGTTTTCACTGAATAAAGTGCGGTCAAATTTCGTGAATATTTTTTCTTCAAGTTGGGCTGAATGGATTTGATAAAGCTGTTTAACCTTTTGTTCCAGCTTTTCAATGAGTTGTTGAATGAGCATAAAAAAATCCCCCGATGAGGGGGGGATTATAATCGTTAAAGATACATTGCCGCAATCCAACCGAATACCAACAATGGAATATTGTAGTGAATGAATGTCGGCACAACTGAATCCCAAATGTGATCGTGTTTACCGTCTGTATTCAATCCTGAGGTCGGCCCTAAGGTGGAGTCGGAAGCGGGAGAACCTGCATCACCAAGTGCCGCAGCCACGCCCACAATTGACACGGTTGCCAACGGTGAGAAACCAAAGGAGAGACAAAGTGGTACGTATATTGAGGTGATAATCGGTACGGTAGAGAAAGAAGAGCCTATTCCCATCGTGATTAATAAACCGACAATCAACATCAGAAACGCGGCTAAGCCCTTACTTTGAATTGCGCCATTACTGAGGCTCTGCACCAAATCCGTTACGCCAGTGGTGGCATTAATTACATTTGCAAAGCCTGAGGCGGCAATCATCACAAAGCCGATCATAGCCATTAAACGCAAACCTTGTTGGAAAATATCATTACTTTCTTTGAGTTTGAAAATACCGAATAGGGCAAAGACCGTTAAACCGACTAAACCGCCAATAATTGTCGACTTGGTAACAAGTTGTGTTACAAAAGTTGCAAAAATTGCAATCAGGCTTGCTGTAATTTGTTTTGGTTTAATATTTGCAATATGTGCTTCAATTTCTTTTGTTGTTGATTCTTCAATAAGAACGTTGTATGTGCGAGGTTTGCGATAAGTGATAAATACGGCGGTTAATAAACCTAAGATCATACCGATTACCGGTAGTAACATTGCAAGAGAAACTTGCGCGATATCTGTTTGCAAACCAAGATTTGCGCCTGCTTGATTGATATTTTTTACTAAGATACTTTCAATAAAAATTTTACCAAAACCCACTGGTAGCAACATATAAGTTGCGGTTAAACCGAAAGTGAGTACGCAAGCAACAGCACGGCGATCAATGTTTAAACGATTAAAAATTGAAAGCAATGGCGGCACGACAATTGGGATAAAGGCGATGTGAACGGGTAGCAGGTTTTGGGATGAAATAGAAAACAAGGCTAACATGCCGAAAATTAAATATTTTAACCATGCAAGATTGTTACTTGTCGGTGTTCTATTTATTTTTGTGATGATTTTATAGGCGATTAAATCTGTAATACCGGATTTGGAAATCGCGATCGCGAAAGCACCGAGCATGGCGTAGTTCATTGCGACTTCGGCACCACCGCCCAACCCGCCGGTGAAGGCTTTGATGGTTTTCGTTAAATCAAGACCTCCGCATAAACCGGCTGTGAGTGCGGCAATGACTAGAGCGATAATAACATTAATACGTAGCAAGCTGAGTGTCAGCAAAACGATAATTGAGATAACAACGGGATTTGATAACATTGTGTTTTTCCTTATAAATTAATATGCAAATTGAATTGGTTAATTTTATTGAATATGTAATGTCGATGGTCAGTGCTCCTCTAATCATAAAATAACCCCCCGAAAGTTGCCTTCCGAGGGGTAAGATTTTTACTATCCTGTCTGCTCGGAAGAAATCTTCCAAGCACACCAAAAACCTGAAAGATTATTCAGTTAAATGGTGGCGATGATGGCGACGGATTACGTTCATTTTAAATCTCCAAATAAGAATTACCGTCTAAACTACTGTAAAACGGGAAGAATTGCAACTTAATTTAAAAAAATAAAGTGCGGTTATTTTTTACTTCATTTTTTCATTGTGCGGCAATATGCGGAAAACCGCCTAAATTTTTTAAATGATTTACCATATAGCAAAATAATTCTGCGGTACGTTCCGTATCATAGAGGGCGGAATGAGCTTGTTTTCCATCAAAAGGAATATTGGCGGCTTGACAGGCTTTTACTAATACCGTTTGACCAAACATTAAGCCTGCCAGACTTGCCGTATCGAACATGCCGAAAGGATGAAACGGATTGCGTTTCACACCGGTGCGTTCTGCCGCCGCCATTACGAAACTTTGATCAAAGGTTGCATTATGAGCTACGATGATAGAACGTTGGCAGTCAGCCTCTTTTTGCCCTCGGCGAACCATTTGAAACAATCTGGTAATTGCCTCTAACTCTGGTACGGCACGACGCAATGGGTTATGAACATCAATGCCGTTAAATTTCAATGATTCCGGATTGATATTTGCTCCTTCAAAAGGTTCGATATGAAAATGGCATTTTTGATCAGGGTGTAAATAGCCGTTTTCATCCATTTTTAACGTAATTGCTGCTAATTCTAATAAGGCATCTTTTTTGGCATCAAAACCTGCGGTTTCCACATCAATGATGACAGGAAAATAACCGCGAAAACGATTTTTTAATTGATTGTGATGAGGAATTTCTTGAGAGTCGGACATTATTCATCCTTAAAAAATAAAATAACGCAGGTGAACCTACATTATTAAAACATTGTAGAAAATGACCGCACTTTTTAATTACCCAGTCCGGCTTTTGCGTTTTTATTTTCAATAAATTCAATTTTGTAACCGTCGGGATCTTCTATGAAGGCAATTACGGTGTTACCCCCCTTTACCGGACCGGGTTCACGGGTTACTTTACCGCCGTTTGAACGCACGGATTCGCAGGTTGCATAAATATCATCCACACCAATCGCAATATGTCCGTATGCAGTACCAAGTTCATATTCCGTTACTCCCCAATTATAAGTCAGTTCAATAACCGAGGATTTATCTTCATCATCATAGCCCAAAAATGCTAAGGAATATTTGTATTCGGGATTTTCACTGGTACGCAATAAACGCATTCCTAATACGTCTTGATAAAACTTAATTGAGCGCTCTAAATCACTTACTCGTAACATAGTGTGTAAAATTCGCATGGGTTTAATCCTTTTTGAACGGGGAAACAAACGGGCCGATTATGTCATAAATTGAGTAATAAATCAGTAAAAGCTATTAATAAAGAATAATCTTTTTGAAATTATTAGGATGAAAAATGACATTATTTGATTTAAAACAAAATAGTTAAACAGTACAAATGTTACACTTCGCCGCCTATCTTGTACTGATGTTCATTTCAAATGTGTTAGTAACAAAACACAAATCTTTTGTTTCAATCAGTGTGTTTAAATCTTACCTATAAGGTGTTTGTATGTTTTCTTTTTTAAAAGCCTCTCCGCCGGCTCCGCGAATTGATAGTTCTAGAACCGATTCTGAATATAAAAAATTGCGTTGGCAAGTTTTTGCGGGGGTATTCATCGGTTATGCTGCGTATTATCTTATTCGCAAAAACTTTTCTCTCGCAATTCCTTATTTAATTGATGAATATGGTTTTACTAAAGCTGACCTAGGGACTGTAGGTGTTGCATTATCACTTGCTTATGGTTTTAGTAAGTTCATTATGGGAAATGTATCCGACCGGAGTAATCCAAAATATTTTATTACTATCGGTTTACTTGGTTCTGCTGTGGTGAGTTTGATTTTTGGTTTAGTGCCGGCAGTATTAGCTTCCATTCCGTTAATGATCATTTTAGCTGCCTTAAACGGTTGGTTTCAGGGAATGGGATATCCGCCGGGTGCAAAAACTATGACTAACTGGTTTTCCGTGTCTGAGCGTGGTGTTTGGTGGAGTTGGTGGAATATATCTCACAATTTGGGGGGCGGTTTAATCGGTCCGTTGGCGCTCCTGGGGTTAGCAATTTTTGGTACATGACAATCTCTATTTTATTTGCCTGCATTAATTGCCATACTGTTGGCTTTCATTATGTTTAGGCTCATGCATGACACCCCAGAATCTCAAGGTTTACCTCCGGTTGATGAATGGAAAGGTGAAAAAATCGTACAGCATGTTGAGTCTGCACATACGCTTTCTTCTAAAGATATTTTCAAAAAATATATCATCAATAATAAGTTTTTATGGTCAATTGCCATTGCGAACGTTTTTGTGTATTTCATTCGTTACGGCATTATTGATTGGGCTCCAACATACTTAAAAGAAGTGAAACATTTTTCTGTGGATAAACAGAGTTGGGCATATTTCTTATATGAATATGCGGGTATTTTCGGTATGTTAGCCAGTGGTTATTTAAGTGATAAAGTATTCAAGGGGCATCGAGCGCCACCAATGTTATTATTTTTAACCGGCGTATTAATCGCAATTATTGTTTATTGGAAAAACCCGGCAGGTAACCCGTTAGTTGATAATATTTGTCTTGTTGCAATTGGTTTCTTAATTTATGGGCCGGTGATGATGATAGGGTTACAGGCTGCGGATTTAGTACCGCGTATAGCGACAGGTACGGCTACAGGTTTAACCGGTTTGTTCGGTTATTTATTGGGATCTGCAAGCGCTGGTTATGTAATGGGTAAACTGGTTGATTTGTTTGGATGGGACGGTGGTTTTTATGCGCTGATTGTGTCTTGTTTCTTAGGATTCCTGTTTATTGCATTCACCTTATTTCATAAACCAAATGTATCGAACTAATTCTTAGTTTTTCTATAACAAGCGCTCATTTTCAAACTTATGTAAAATTGAGCGCTTTTTTATTTCACTATTTCACCGCCACCATTGAACCAAAATTAAAACATTGGAACCAAAGCTCAACTTGTGAAAACCCTACATTTTTTAACCGCACTTTGTGGGTTTCAATACTATCCGTACGCATCACATTTTCCAAGGCGGTACGCTTTTGACTCACTTCCAGTTCGCTGTAACCGTTGGCTCTCTTAAATTGGTGATGTAAATTAATCAGTAATTCATTCACCTTTTCATCTTCAAAACGGAATTTTTCTGAAAGCACTAAAACACCATTAGGATTTAAGCCGTGGTAAATTTTTGTGAGTAATGCTATGCGATCTTCGGGCGGTAGAAATTGCAGGGTGAAATTTAAAATTACCATGGAGGCATTTTTGATTTCTACGTGGCGAATATCGTCACATAAAATTTCTACAGGCACATCGCTATGATAGGCGGTAACATGTTGGCGACAGCGTTCTACCATTGGCTGGGAATTATCAATGCCAATAATTTTTACATTTGAGTGATGAATGTTACGACGTACGGAAAGGGTTGCGGCTCCTCTCGAGCAGCCGAGATCGTAAACATTGCTGTTTGCCGTCACAAAGCGTTCGGCAAGCATACCGATGGCCGTAATAATATTGGAATAACCGGGAATAGAGCGTTGGATCATATCAGGAAAGGCTTCGGCAACGCTTTCGTCAAAAGTAAAATCGCCAAGTTTTTCAATAGGAGCGGAGAAAAGGGTATCTTTTTGCATATCATTTTGAAGAGAGTTAAAAGTGCGGTTATTTTAGAGAAAGTTTTGCTAGGCGCAAATAAATTTCTGTTTCCAATTTAAAAGCAACATCAATTTCCGTATAATCAACGAGTTAATTTCAGAATATAAAAAGGAATATAAAAAATGATGCGTACACATTATTGCGGTGCGTTAAACCGCTCTCACGTTGGCGAGCAAGTCACGTTAAGTGGCTGGGTTCACCGGGTGCGTAACCTGGGCCGTTTTATTTTTATGCAAATTCGTGACCGTGAGGGGATCGTGCAAGTCTTTTTCGATGAAAAAGACGAGGCGCTGTTTAAGATTGCTAGTGGCTTGCGTGCGGAAGCCTGCGTGCAAATTCAAGGCGAAGTGATTGCCCGTGATGAATCGCAAATCAATAAAGAAATGGCAACGGGCGAAATTGAAGTGCTTGTCAAAGCGGTGTTAGTCTATAACAATGCGGAGGTGTTACCGCTCGATTTCAACCAAAATAATACCGAAGAGCAGCGTTTAAAATACCGTTATTTAGATTTACGCCGTCCGGAAATGGCGGAGCGCTTGAAAACCCGTGCCAAAATTACCAGTTTTGTGCGCCGTTTTATGGATGATAACGGCTTCCTTGATATTGAAACCCCAATGCTCACTAAAGCCACGCCGGAAGGTGCGCGGGATTATTTAGTGCCGAGCCGTGTACATAAAGGCAAATTTTATGCCCTGCCGCAATCGCCGCAGCTTTTCAAACAGCTTTTGATGATGTCGGGTTTTGACCGTTATTACCAAATCGTCAAATGTTTCCGTGATGAAGATTTACGCGCCGACCGTCAGCCGGAATTTACCCAAATCGATGTGGAAACCACCTTTATGACTGCACCAGAGGTGCGTGCGATGATGGAAAAAATGATCCGTGGTTTATGGCAGGATCGCCTGAATGTGGATTTGGGCGAGTTTCCGCAAATGACTTTTGCGGAAGCGATGAAACGTTACGGTTCAGATAAACCCGATCTACGCAACCCGTTAGAATTAGTTGATGTGGCGGATATTCTCAAAGACGTTGAATTTAAAGTATTTAAAGAGCCTGCCAACGATCCTGAAGGGCGTGTGGCGGTGCTCCGTGTGCCGAACGGGGCAGAAATCACCCGAAAACAGATCGACGAATATACCCAATTTGTCGGCATTTATGGTGCAAAAGGCTTGGCGTGGGCGAAAGTGAATGACGTAAACGCAGGGCTTGCCGGTTTACAAAGCCCGATTGCGAAGTTCTTAAATGACGAGGTGGTAAATGCCTTGTTAGCCCGTGTGAATGCCGAAAACGGCGATATTCTCTTCTTCGGCGCAGATAAAGCGAAAATTGTCACCGACGCAATGGGGGCGCTGCGCTTGAAAGTGGGACGTGATTTAAATCTGACTGATCTCACCGCTTGGAAACCGCTTTGGGTGGTGGATTTCCCAATGTTTGAAAAAGACGATGAGGGGAATTGGTCGGCAATGCACCACCCGTTCACCTCACCGAAAGATTTAACGCCGGAACAGTTAATGGCTGATCCGCAAGGGGCGGTGGCAAATGCCTACGATATGGTGATCAACGGTTATGAAGTGGGCGGCGGATCAGTGCGGATTTTCGATCCGAAAATGCAGCAAACCGTGTTCAATATCTTAGGCATTAATGAGGACGAACAAAAAGAGAAATTCGGCTTCTTATTGGATGCGCTCAAATACGGTACACCGCCGCACGCTGGCCTTGCTTTTGGCTTAGACCGCTTAACAATGCTTATTACCGGCACGGAAAATATCCGAGACGTGATCGCCTTCCCGAAAACCACCGCGGCGGCGTGTTTGATGACCGAAGCACCAAGTTTTGCGAATCCGCAGGCGTTGAGCGAGTTAGCCATTAGCGTAACGGCAAAAACAGAGTAGGCATCTAACCTGAGCTTATCCTCAATTGAGGATAAGCTCAATTTTTTAAAGGGGGTATAAAATGAAAAAATATTGGTGGGTAAACCAAAGTACTAAAAAAGGATATGCACAAAATAAAATTATATGGGCTCCAGAAAAAAATAAGCAAGGAAATAGAGTTCCACATTGGGATTCGTTATTTGATGCCAATATAGGAGATGAAGTCATTCACTATACAGATGGGTATATTGTTGGTATTAGTCAAGTTATTGGAAAAGCTAAAAAAGCAAGTAATCCTTATCCAGATAATCTTCAATGGGGCATTAATGGAAAACAACTTACTATAGAATATTACGAAATAAACCCAATTCATAAAGAAGCTATTCATCTAAACATTAGAAAAGATGATAAATCGGTATTTGATAAGAATGGACATGTTAAACAAGGGTATTTTTTCTTGATTGATGATATGTTGCAGCAAGAAATTAAGAAGCTATTAGAAAAGAATAATCACGAAGCCCTTTAAATCACGGATTTTAGGGGCTTTCTGTTAAATGCAAGCGGTGACATTCCCTTGAAATAATGCAAAAAATAAAATGACACTACAAACCGATCAACACTGGTTGGTAGAATATGATAAACGTCGGCAGTGGTATGACTATCATCCCGTTATTCGGTTGAGTTTTTTAACAGCGGAGGTCGGATAAATACCAACTTGATCTGGCGGAGATAATGCAAGACAATCAACAAAAATTGCAACGGCGTTTGGAGGAGACAGAATGAATATTACCGTTTATTGCGGTGCGAGTTTGGGCAATGATCCGGTTTATCAGGCTTCGGCGGTACGTTTGGGCAAATGGATCGCCGCCAATCGGCATACGTTAATTTACGGTGGCGGGCGAGCGGGGCTGATGGGCGTGATTGCCGACACCGTACTGGCTGAAGGCGGTAAGGTTATCGGCGTTATCCCGACTTTTTTGCAAGCGAGGGAATTGGCTCATCGCGGCTTAACCCAGTTGATCACGGTAGAGACGATGCAGGCGCGTAAGAAAAAGATGATTGAGCTGGGCGATGCGTATATCGCCTTAGCCGGCGGGCCGGGGACGCTAGAGGAAATTAGCGAAGTGATTTCGTGGGCGAGAATCGGGCAAAACCCGAACCCGTGTATTTTATTTAATCAGAATGACTATTATCAGCCGCTGAAAATGGTATTTGAACAGATGGTGAAATACGCTTTTCTCACGGAGGAGGATTATCAAAAAATCTTATTTTCCGATGATTTAGAGGAAATCGCCCGCTTTATTGCCACCTATCAAGCCCCTGAGATTAGATGTTATTAAATGAAGTATAAAAATCCCTATTCCGTGTTAGTGCTGATCTATGCCCAAAGTAGCGGGCGAGTGCTAATGCTTCAACGTCAAGATGATCCGACTTTTTGGCAATCGGTAACCGGGACGATTGAAACCGGCGAGCAGCCGTTTCAGACCGCGCGACGAGAAGTAAAAGAAGAAACGGGCATTGATATTGCCGCACAAAATTTAACGCTCGTCGATTGTCGGTTTAAGATAGAATTTGAAATTTTCCCGCAATTCCGCTATAAATACGCCCCGCATATTCGCCATTGCCAAGAGCATTGGTTTTTACTGGCGGTCAATGACGAAATTTCCCCTGTATTAAGCGAACATTTGAGTTTTCAATGGCTCTCACCGCTACAGGCGGCACAACTGACGAAATCTCCGAATAATCGTTTGGTGATTGAACGTTATTTACTCAATAAAAAGGGTGAATGCTGAAATGTTGAGGCGAAAGAGCGGTCGGTTACGGACGATTTTTTGCAATATCGGTAGGGCGAGGTGAGTGATCGCCCGTTAAATAGTCAAGAACATAAAAACATCAATAAGGAAACAAAATGGCAGGTCATAGTAAGTGGGCTAACATTAAACACCGCAAAGCGGCACAAGATGCGCAACGCGGGAAAATTTTTACCAAATTAATTCGTGAATTGGTGACTGCCGCAAAATTAGGCGGCGGCGATGTATCGGCAAACCCACGTCTGCGTGCGGCGGTGGATAAAGCCTTATCCAGCAATATGACGCGGGATACGATTAACCGTGCGATTGAACGGGGCGTCGGCGGTGGCGATGACACCAATATGGAAACAAAAGTGTACGAAGGTTACGGTCCGGGTGGAACTGCTGTGATGGTTGAGTGTCTAAGCGACAACGCAAACCGGACAATCTCTCAAGTTCGCCCAAGTTTTACCAAATGTGGCGGAAATTTAGGCACGGAAGGATCGGTCGGCTATCTCTTTAGTAAAAAAGGCTTGATTTTGATCGGGGCCGCGGATGAAGACGCTTTAACGGAAGCTGCGATTGAAGCGGGCGCAGACGATATTCAGCCGCAAGAAGACGGTAGTTTTGAGATTTATACCGCTTGGGAAGAATTAGGAACGGTGCGTGACGGTATTGAAGGGGCGGGCTTTAAAGTGGAGTCTGCCGAAGTGACAATGATCCCTTCAACAACAGTCAATCTAGACGCGGAAACCGCACCGAAATTATTAAAGCTGATCGATATGCTTGAAGAATGTGACGATGTACAAAACGTCTATCACAATGGCGAGATCAGCGATGAGGTTGCCGCATTACTTTAGTTTTTTTTACTCAAAGGAGTTCAAATGAAATTAATGAAATTTGCCCCAGCACTTGCAGCGGCGTTGGTATTATCGGCTTGTTCAACGGCGTCTGATGTGGTTTCTAGCACAACGAATGCAGTAAGTAAAACCACAGATGCCGTAGTAGATGGCGTATCGCAAGCCGCCACAACGGTAAAAGACGGCGTATCCGGTGCAGTGAAAACCGTCACCGATAAATTTGATACAACCACAAAATCCGTGGTTTACCTTTGCCAAAACAATACGTTGGTGACCGCTACCTATGGTTTTGAAGGTGAAAAAGCGAAAAGTGTGAACTTGACCGTCGGCAAAAAAATCATTAAAGGTTTAGCGGTAAATGAAAAAGCACCTAACCCGGTGACGTTTGAGTCTAAAACTCACCGTTGGAATGCGGATGAGGCTTTCTCATTGAAGACATTTGACAAATCAGAGTCGGTGATGCTGACCCAATTAGGTAAGAAAACCGATACGATTTTAGCGAAAAACTGCCGTATTGATGAGGCAGCGACCGCTAAATTGAATAAATAATCGAGTTGAACGTTTTAAGGGACACTTTGTGTGTCCCTCTTTATTTTGGGTAGGATGTTGAGCAGACAATGGCGATTATTTTAGGCATCGATCCGGGCTCAAGGGTAACGGGGTACGGCGTTATACGGCAAACAGGTCGGCAGTTAGATTATCTGGGGAGCGGTGCAATTCGCACGGCGGTAGAGGATTTACCCGGTCGTTTAAAGCGTATTTATGCCGGTGTGAGCGAAATTATTCAGCAATTTCAGCCGGATATGTTTGCGATTGAACAAGTCTTTATGGCAAAAAATGCGGATTCCGCACTGAAACTGGGGCAGGCAAGGGGCACGGCGATTGTCGCTGCGGTAAATCACGACTTGCCGGTATTTGAGTATGCGGCGAGATTAGTGAAACAAACGGTGGTCGGTATCGGATCGGCGGATAAAGTGCAGGTACAGGAAATGGTCAGCCGCATTTTGCAACTCTCGGCTAAGCCGCAAGCCGATGCGGCCGATGCGTTAGCGATTGCGATTACTCACGCCCATTCTATGAGTCATTCTTTGCATATTGCTAGTTCTGCAAAGATAGTGGAAACTCAAGAAAAAATTACCGCACTTTTAAAAACACGTTATAGCCGAGGGCGTTTTCGGTTAAAGAAATAACTGGATGTTCGTCCAGTTTTATTTTATTCTATGCAAAACCTTTATGCTTATGGATAGATTATGATTGGTCGCTTAACAGGTATTCTATTAGAAAAACAACCTCCTGAAATTTTACTTGATGTGCAAGGCGTTGGCTATGAGTTACTTTTGCCGATGACGAGCTTTTATGCTTTACCTGAACTAGGACAGGAAACAACCTTGTTTACTCATCTTGCTGTTCGTGAAGATGCACATTTACTTTTTGGATTTGCACAAAAAACTGACCGCACTTTATTTCGTGAATTAATTAAAACCAATGGCGTTGGACCAAAATTGGCAC
Source organism: Rodentibacter sp. Ppn85 (assembly GCF_001999335.1). Classification (GTDB taxonomy): domain Bacteria; phylum Pseudomonadota; class Gammaproteobacteria; order Enterobacterales; family Pasteurellaceae; genus Rodentibacter. The sequence continues at coordinate 50,014 of NZ_MLHS01000037.1, forward strand.
TGGCAATTTTATCAGCAATGTCTGTCGAACAATTTGCTTATGCGATTGAGCATGAAGAGCTTTCCAAACTCGTTAAAATTCCAGGCGTCGGCAAAAAAACTGCAGAGCGTCTATTGGTTGAATTAAAGGGAAAATTTAAAGGTGTGAAACAAAATGATTTCTTTGAAAGTAAACATATATCTAGCGAGCTTTCGGCTGTTTCATATCAAGAAAACTCAGAAAATGAAGCAGTTTCGGCATTGATCGCATTAGGGTATAAACCAACGGACGCTGCAAAAATGGTTAAACGCGTGGTAAAACCGGAATTGAATAGCGAACAACTGATTCGTGAAGCCTTAAAAGCGGCGTTATAAGGGCAAGCGGATGATTGAAGCAGATAGAATTATTAGTAGTCAAGCTAAACTTGATGAAGACGTGATTGACCGTGCAATTCGTCCAAAATTACTGGCGGATTATGTTGGGCAGGCACAAGTATGCGAACAAATGGATATTTTTATTAAAGCGGCAAAATTACGCAAAGATGCTTTAGATCATTTGTTGATTTTCGGTCCTCCAGGGTTGGGTAAAACAACCCTTGCCAATATAGTGGCTAATGAAATGGGGGTGAATATTCGCACAACGTCAGGTCCTGTTTTAGAAAAAGCCGGTGATTTGGCCGCAATGCTGACTAATCTTGAACCCTATGATGTGTTGTTTATTGACGAAATTCATCGTCTTTCACCGGCTATTGAAGAAGTACTTTATCCGGCGATGGAAGATTACCAACTGGATATTATGATTGGGGAAGGTCCGGCGGCACGTTCTATCAAATTAGAGTTGCCTCCTTTTACTTTAGTAGGGGCAACAACGCGTGCCGGATCTTTAACTTCACCTTTACGTGATCGTTTTGGTATCGTACAGCGTTTAGAATTTTATTCGGTGGAAGATTTAACCTCGATTGTTGCTCGAAGTGCGGTTTGTTTAAACCTTGAATTGGAACAACAGGCTGCTTTTGAAGTTGCCCGCCGTTCTCGCGGTACGCCACGTATCGCAAATCGTTTATTACGCCGTGTGCGTGATTATGCTGATGTAAGAAATGGCGGGGTGATTTCTTTGGATATAGCGAAACAAGCGCTTTCAATGTTAGATGTTGATGATGCCGGCTTTGATTATTTAGACCGAAAATTATTGAGCGCTATAGTTGAGCGTTTTGATGGAGGCCCGGTTGGATTGGATAATTTGGCTGCGGCGATAGGCGAAGAGCGTGATACTATTGAAGATGTATTAGAACCTTATTTAATTCAAAAAGGTTTTTTACAACGTACTTCGCGAGGAAGGATTGCAACAGCACAAACTTATCGTCATTTCGGTTTGCAAAAACTAGTGACTTAGACAAATAAAAAAGACTTATTGAAAGTTTTCAATAAGTCTTTTTTA
>NZ_MLHS01000038.1 GCF_001999335.1 Rodentibacter sp. Ppn85
TTGTTCCAATTGGTGTTCCTTTTATTCAAACCTTAAAAAGTGCGGTTAATTTTTTCGATTAATAAGATTGTAGGGACACACTACCTTTGTCCGATATCAAATTTATCGATTAGGGTGTGCATAGTGCGCCCCTATATTTTATTGTATCCATTTTTATTTTGTGAGTTTGCCACATAATACCGGTAAACTTTATAAAAAATTTAGAGGGATTGAAGATAATCTAAAACCACCTGATGATGTTCACCGGTTTTAAATTTATCAAATACGTGCTGAATTTTGCCTTGCTCATCAATGAGAAAGCTTATTCGATGGATACTATCATAGACTCTTCCCATAAATTTCTTTTCTCCCCATACGCCAAATTGCTCGGAAACTTGATGATTTTCATCTGAAAGTAAAATGAAATTGAGCGCTTTTTTCTCTGCAAACTGCGCTAATTTTTTAGGGCTATCAGGACTAATACCTAAAATGGCCACACCCAATTTTTCCAATTCATTTTTCACATCCCGTAATCCACAAGCTTGCGTTGTGCAACCGGGTGTTAGTGCTTTCGGATAAAAATAAACAAGTACTTTTTTACCTTTAAATTCCGCAAGGGAAACCGGTATTTCAGCCTGATTATTTAATGTAAACTGCGGAGCGGTATCACCCGCTTGTAATGTTTTCATACAAAATTCCTCAAAATAAAAAAATGATTTGCAAATTTTAGTCATTTTAGCGATCCTAACAGACGTTTTTCAAATATTAATCACGATAACCTGAAACGGAGGTTTTATGTCTACGCAAAATCCCTTATTTTTCGGCAGCATTGTTGCTTTAGTCACCCCAATGGATAATCACGGCGGAATTGATTTTGAAGCCCTGAAAAAACTAGTAGAGTTTCATATCGACTCAGGCACTGATGCTATTGTTTCAGTAGGTACAACCGGTGAATCCGCTACATTAAGTATTGAAGAAAATGTTAAAGTGATTGAGAAAACCGTAGAACTGGCAAAAGGACGCATTCCAATCATTGCCGGAACGGGCGCAAATGCAACCAGTGAAGCGATTGTGATGACAAAACTATTGCGTGATAGCGGTGTGGCAGGATGTCTTTCCGTTGTGCCGTATTATAACAAGCCGACACAAGAGGGAATATTCCAACACTTTAAAGCTATTGCGGAATGTACTGATTTACCTCAAATTCTTTACAATGTACCGGGGCGCACAGGAAGTGATATGAAACCGGAAACTGTTGCCCGTTTAGCACAAATTGAAAATATCATTGGTATTAAAGAAGCGACCGGTGAAGTCCATCGTATAACAGAAATCAAAAAATTAGCAGGAAAAAATTTCATCGTATTAAGCGGGGATGATGCAACGGGATTAGAAGCGATGAAGCTAGGGGCTGAAGGTGTCATTTCCGTTACCAACAACCTGGCTGCAAAAGATATGGCGGAAATGTGTCGTTTAGTACGTGCTGGCGAACTTTCCAAAGCAGAAGAAATTAATCGGCGTTTAATGGCATTACATCGTGATTTGTTTGTGGAATCCAACCCAATTCCGGTGAAATGGGCGGCTTATCGTTTAGGATTAATTAAATCGCCTTCTCTTCGTTTACCATTAACAATTCTCAGTGAAAATGCACAGCCAAAAGTTGAAGCGGCATTAAAAACAGCAGGTTTGATTTAATTAACCATAAGGGGCTGACTTTCAGCCCCCAAACTTTCTGAATAACTAATTGTCGAAGTGCGGTCAGTTTTTCGTTTATTTTTAAGGATTTATTATGAAAAAAATTTTCTTAGGATTAGCAATGGCAGCCTTATTATCCGCCTGTTCGACCGATCCTGAAAAATTACAAAGCGCAAATGATAGTTATCAAAAATCAAACTCTCCTATTCCAAATTTCGCACCTTTAGCAAGCGGTGGGGTTAATCTGCCACAACAGGCATCCACCTATGATTTACCCAATATTGCCGTAAAAAGAGATACAGCCGTTGATATTCGTCCGCCATCAGTCCCCTTGGCGATCATAAAAAACTCACTAACACAATTTGATGGCGAACGCGCTTTAATCGTTTATCCCAACGAGCAAGCCTCTCTCTACAATTTACAGCAAATTCAACGTTTATTAAAAGAAGAAGGGATTGATTCTACTATCGATGGTGGTGTTTTATTAACAGATTGGCATAATACGCAACGTGCAGACGACAAATCCGATACGGAAATTCGTTATCAAGTCGAACAATTTACCGCACCTGATGCCAGTGCATTAGGTGTCTCGGTAGCGCAGATGCGTCGCAATAATATTCTTTTCACACCAAGTGTGGCAGAAAAACAACGTTACGCCTCCGCTCGCTTAAATCGTTTTGTTTCAACATTAACTCATAACTACAATCAGCAACAGCAAGATCTCAATAATGCCTCCGTAGGCGCATTCCAATCAGGGTTAATTACTGATACAAACGGAAGAACCGCATTGGGTATGAATGCCTCCTTTGGTCAAGCATGGGAAAAATTAGGCTCTGTCTTGCCAAAATTGGGATTTACGACCCAATCAGAAACTGCCGGTCGCGGACAACGAGAATTGAAATATTCGCCGTTAGATAAAGAAGATTGGTTACGTTTAGGGGGCAATGAACCGAAACTTGAAAAAGGCACTTATATGATGCAAATTTCTGCTATAGGAAAACAAAGTGCCGTTGTCATTAGCGATGAAGATGGCAACACAATAGAGGATGAGACGGCTAAAACAATCTATAATGCTTTAAGCGTTCTTCTAGCCAAATAGAAAAAAGTGCGGTTAATTTCAACCGCACTTTTGCTTTTTAATTATTCGGTTTTCACACCTAAATTACCAATTTTCACTCCTAGCATACCAAGAGAAACTGCATCTAAATAATCGCCAAGAAATTTGAACAATTCATTCAATTCTGTAAATGAACGTTGTATTTTGACTTGCTCCTCTACTCTGCGGACAAATTCATAGCGAATCCCGTTTTCTTCAAAGTGTGCGGTAAGGGTTAAATAAACGGTTTCAAAAAAATGGCTGTGCGCCCCCTCTTCACCCGGATCACTAATGCGTACATTCCATGTTGTATTGAATAATGTTTCTGTTTTGTTTGACATATTTTACCTCTCGTCACGCCGATTACTTTAAGAAAAACCCGATTATAAAGTTTCTGAAATCAAAAAATTTATAATCGGGCTTTTCAAAAAGTTTCCCTACGTGCTTTGCTTTTCGTTGGTAACTACCTTTTCCTTTACGTTTTTTCTCAATACGCTGACGAAATAATTTGTCATGTAATAATGCCATGATTGCATTATCTTTTACGCCCCCTCTCGTATGTAGATAAACGGCTTGATTTTCAACCGCACTTTTTTGTTTCTTTGCCATAATTTTTCCTTAAAAAAGCCGCGAAGGAATTTTCACGGCTGTCGTATTATACGGGTAAACCTTAAAATTACAAAATTTCAAGAACACTTTCCGGCGGTCGTCCGATTTTTGCTTTGTCGCCATTCACCACAATAGGACGTTCAAGCAAGGCGGAATGCAGACTTATCGCCTCCAATAAATCTGCATTCGTCAATGCCGAATTTGCAAGATTTAAGGATTGATAAAGATCATCTTTCACCCGCATCATTTGGCGAATATCCGTGATGCCCAATTTATCTGCAAGTTGTTGCAATTCGGCAACGGAATATTGTTTTTGCAAATAAAGTTCAATGTTTGGCTGAATACCTTTTCCCTCCAGTAACGCTAATGTCTCCCGGCTTTTGGAACAACGAGGATTGTGATAAATAATAACAGACATAGAATTTCCTTTAGCTGGCTATAATTGAAAGATATTTTAACTTATAATGACGAAAAACGCTCACTTTGGATGTTGATAATGTTAGAAATGTTAAAAAGCTGGTATACACGCCGTTTAGGCGATCCGCAAGCAATGGGACTATTGGCTATTTTACTTTTTGGTTTTATTGCGATTTATTTTTTCGGAAATTTAATTGCCCCATTTCTCATTGCGATTGTACTTGCCTATTTGTTAGAAATGCCAATTCACTTTTTGACAAATCGTTTGAAATTTCCGCGTATGTTGGCAACGGTTATTATCTTCGGCAGTTTCATTGGCGTAGCAACCATTTTCTTCCTTGTGTTAGTGCCGATGTTATGGAATCAAACCGTCTCTTTATTAAGCGATTTACCTGCAATGTTCAATAAACTGAACGAATGGCTACTTAGCTTGCCGGAGCATTATCCGGAACTGATCGATTATTCCATGGTAGACGCTATTTTTAATTCCGTACGGGAAAAAATTCTCGGTTTTGGCGAGTCTGCCGTCAAACTTTCGCTTGTCTCCATAATGAACTTGGTTTCACTCGGTATTTATGCGTTCTTAGTACCATTAATGATGTTTTTTATGTTGAAGGATAAAGGCGAACTTTTACAAGGTGTGAGTCGTTTTCTACCACGCAATCGCCACCTCGCCTTCAAAGTATGGACGGAAATGCAACAACAAATTGCCAATTACATTCATGGAAAACTACTAGAAATTTTAATTGTCACCTTGGTAACTTACGTTATTTTCTTAATTTTCGGCTTAAATTATCCGCTCTTACTGGCCTTTGCCGTAGGGCTTTCCGTCCTAGTGCCTTACATCGGAGCCGTGTTAGTGACTATTCCCGTGGCACTTGTTGCTTTGTTCCAATTCGGCATTAGTCCGACTTTCTGGTACATCATTATCGCCTTTGCAGTGAGCCAGTTATTGGACGGAAATTTATTAGTCCCTTATTTATTCTCTGAAGCAGTGAATTTACACCCCTTAATTATCATTATTTCCGTCCTTATTTTTGGCGGTTTATGGGGATTTTGGGGCGTATTTTTTGCTATTCCGTTGGCGACATTAGTCAAAGCTGTACTCAATGCGCTGCCGGAGAATTAAATCCCGCGTACGGACTTCATTGGGGTAGTCTCGATATATAGAATAAGGTGAAGATGGGAGACGCTAATCGTCAAAAATAGATTACCCTACTTTATTTTTTTCAATATCCAATATTTCTACGACATTCACTGTCCCTGCTTTAATCTTCCACTTCACATTAAACTCATAAAGACTAATACCATAAACACGCTCGCTCGGTTTACCTTGTTGATAAGCCGGTCGCGGATCCTGCTCGATAACTTCACGAATAAAACGCATTAAGTGCGGTCGTTTTTGTTCGAGTTTTTTGACCGCACTTTGTGCTTGTTCCGAAAATTCTACCTGAAGTTTTAGCGGGGGCTTTTCTTGTGCAAAGCCTGATTGAGCATCAGGTTCGCTATCAGCGTAGGCAATGTAAGGTTTAATATCGAAAATAGGTGTGCCATCCACCAAATCCACCGAGCCTAAATGTAAAAAGACTTTACTGTGAATACATTCTACTTTTCGCAATACCACTTTTGACAAGCCCAATGGATTTGGACGATGGGTCGCTCGCGAAGCAAACACGCCAACCCGTTGATTTCCGCCTAAACGTGGCGGCCGTACGGTAGGTTGCCATTTACCTTGAGGAATTTGATCAAACTGAAAAATCAACCAAAGATGGCTAAATTCTTCCAGACCACGCACCGCTTCCGGTGAATTATAAGGTGGGAGCAATTCCACAATGCCCACGCCATCCTGCACTAAGTCAGGTTGGCGCGGTACGGAAAATTTTTCTTTATAGGGCGAGTGAATAATCGCAATGGGCGATAGGGTTAAATCATTCATAAATATTTGAGATTAATGTAGAATACGCGATTTATTGTAATCAAAAGTGCGGTCAAAAAAAATGATAAATGAAAAACTGAAAATGTGGTGGGAAACGGCTCGTCCGAAAACCTTACCCTTAGCATTAGCTTCAATCTTCACCGGTTCGGCTTTAGGCTACCGGGCTGATCCGGAAAAATTTAATTACTTGGTGATGGCACTTTATTTACTCACCACGATTTTATTACAGGTTCTCTCAAATTTTGCCAATGACTATGGCGATCATCAAAAAGGTTCAGACACCAAAGAACGCATTGGGCCATTACGCGGTATTCAAAAAGGGGGAATTTCAGCCATTGAATTGAAATGGGGATTAATTTTAATGGTCGCGGCAAGCTTTATTGCCGGCAGTTTGTTGATCGGTATCGCTTACAAAAATCTCTCCGATTTAGTCACTTTTGCAGGGCTGGGCGTTTTAGCCATTATTGCCGCCATCACCTACACTGTGGGAACAAAACCCTATGGTTATATGGGATTGGGCGATATTTCCGTTTTGCTGTTTTTTGGTTTGCTTGGTGTGGGCGGAACCTACTATTTACAAACACATAGTATTGACAGCAAAATTCTTCTACCGGCTATCGGATCAGGTTTATTAGCAAGTGCCGTATTAAACATAAACAACTTACGCGACATAGAGCAAGACGCCAAAGCCGGTAAAAATACGTTAGCAGTGCGTTTAGGAGCATATAAAGGGCGTGTTTACCACTGCGTTTTATTAGTCGTTGCCGCATTATGTTACTTGATTTTTGCCACAACTACCGCTACTTCTTGGGTAAATTATTTATTCTTATTAGCCTTTCCAATTCTTATAAAGCATGCAATTTTTGTCTATCGCAGCCAAGAGCCCGGCACATTACGTCCAATGCTTGCACAGATGTCAATGATTTCATTATTCATCAACTTGCTTTTTAGTTTGGGCTTGCTTATCGGCTAAATCGGCATATACTAAGCAAGATCTCAAAATTTTAACAGGGGAAATTTATGTTTATTGATACTTCAGAGCTGTGCGATCTTTATGCAGATCAAGTAGATGTGGTAGAACCGATTTTTTCAAGTTTTGGCGGCGTAAATCATTTTTATGGTAAAGTCACAACAGTGAAATGCTTTGAAAATAATGGACTCATCGCTGAAGTATTGGAAGAAAACGGCGAAGGGCGTGTATTGGTTGTGGACGGCGGCGGTGCTGTGCGTCGAGGCTTAGTGGACGCCGAACTAGCCCAACTTGCCGCAGATAACGGATGGGAGGGCATTATTGTTTATGGTGCGATTCGCCAAATTCAGCAGCTTGAAAATATTGATATCGGTATTCATGCCCTTGCACCGATTCCGGTCGGTGCCGATGAAAATAACATTGGTGAAACCGATATTCCCGTGAATTTTGGCGGCGTAACTTTTTTCCCTGAAGATTATATTTACGCCGATCTTACCGGTATCATTCTTTCCCAAGAACCTCTCGATCTAAAAGATTTAGAGGGAGAATAAATAAAATTTCAAGTGCGGTCAAAATAACCGCACTTTTTTTGTTTAAATTTTTTGCACTTGATCACACTTTTGAATTTTGCTCGTTGCAAGTTGATGACATTTCTTTAACATCACTTACTTCATTTGATTTACAAAAATGTAAGGGGATTTTATGAGCACAACATCTTCGCTAAAACTACATAAAAACGGCATTATATTCGTTGCAGATATTGTACTATTTTTTGTTCTGTTAAAATTTTTGCCTTTTTCACCCAAAGAAAATGCAGGACTTGCATTATTAGGATTTATCGCCGTACTTTGGTTAAGTGAAGCTTTGCATGTGACCATTACCGCATTACTTGTTCCCTTATTGGGAATCGCATTAGGTCTTGTTACTACAAAACAGGCTCTTGCTACTTTTTCTGATCCCACTATTTTCTTATTCTTTGGCGGGTTTGCATTAGCCACGGCATTGCATATGCAAAAATTGGATAGAATGATTGCCAATAAAATTATGGCATTTGCTAAAGGCAACCTTTTTGTTGCAGTAATTTACTTATTTTTGATCACCGCTTTCCTTTCAATGTGGATGAGTAACACCGCAACCGCTGCAATGATGTTACCGCTTGCAATGGGTATTTTAAGCAATATGGATAATGAAAAAGAGCATAATACTTACGTGTTCGTCTTATTAGGGATCGCTTATAGTGCAAGTATTGGTGGAATGGGGACTTTAGTCGGTAGTCCGCCAAATGCGATTGTTGCAAGTAACTTACACCTCACTTTCTCAGATTGGCTCTGGTACGGCCTGCCGATTATGCTAATCTTATTGCCTTTAATGATTGGTACGCTTTTCATTGTATTCAGACCTAAACTTGGCCACCATTTCGAACAATCTTTTGAAAAAATTGAGATGAATCCAAAACGGATTTTAACCCTAACGATCTTTGTGTTTATCGCACTATGCTGGGTGTTTAGCAGCAATATCAATCCGTTCATATCAAGCTTGTTAGGTTTGACAAAAAACATTGCTAGCTTTGACAGTGTTGTAGCTTTGCTCGCGGCGATTATTATCTGTGCAACAGGCGTGGCAAGTTGGAAACAAATCCAAGAAAATACCGACTGGGGCGTGTTAATGCTCTTTGGCGGCGGCTTAACATTAAGTGCTGTTTTGAAAGACTCCGGTGCAAGTAAAATACTTGCTGACGGTATTGTCTTCTTAGTTCAGGGACAGCATTATTATTTAATTGGTCTATTGGTCGCAGCATTTATAATTTTCTTAACGGAATTTACTTCCAATACCGCCAGTGCCGCATTACTGGTGCCAATCTTTATTTCTATCGCCCAGTCCTTAGGCGTTCCTGAAATTGGCCTTGCATTAATTATTGGTTTAGGCGCATCCTGTGCATTTATGTTACCGGTGGCAACCCCACCAAATGCCATTGTATTTGGGAGCGGTCAAGTCAAACAAAGCGAAATGGTACGTGCAGGTGTCGTATTAAATATTGTTTCAGTCTTTGTCATCGCAACATTTGCTTACATTTTCTGGCTTAATTAAGCCCAAATCGAAAAAAACAACCGCACTTGGATAAAGTGCGGTTGTTTATTTTTCTGTTTTAGTCTAAATGTTCATGGCTATTTAAAAAACCACCGCTTTGATGTTTCCAAAGTTTTGCGTACAAGCCGTTTTGTTCAAGCAATTCGCTGTGTGCACCCTGCTCCACAATTTGACCTTTATCTAACACGATTAAACGATCCATTGCAGCAATCGTCGATAAACGATGGGCAATAGCAATAACTGTTTTATTTTCCATCATCTTATCAAGACTTTCTTGAATCGCCACTTCCACTTCAGAATCCAACGCACTGGTAGCTTCATCAAGTAATAAAATCGGCGCATCTTTCAACATCACACGCGCAATCGCAATACGCTGGCGTTGCCCTCCGGAAAGTTTTACTCCTCGCTCACCCACGTGTGCATCATAACCTTTTCTTCCTTGAGCATCCGTTAAAAAGGGAATGAAATCCGCCGCTTCAGCCCGTTCTGCCGCCCATTTCATTTCTTCATCCGTTGCATTTGGGCGACCATAAATAATATTATCACGTACAGAACGGTGTAATAGCGAGGTATCTTGTGTAACCAAACCAATTTGACTACGCAAACTTTCTTGTTGCACATCCAAGATATTTTGTCCGTCAATGGTAATCGTACCGTGCTGTGCCTCATAAAAACGGAGTAAGAGATTAACAATAGTCGATTTACCCGCACCGGAGCGCCCAATTAACCCGACTTTTTCCCCCGGTTTGATGGTGAGATTAAAATGATTTAATAGGGGTTTTGTCGGATCATAAGCAAAGGTAATATCACTAAATTTAATTTCTCCTTGCTTCACCTGTAAAGGCAGACAATTCGGCTTGTCCACAATAGTGTGTGGTTTAGTCAGTGTCGCCATCCCATCATTCACGGTACCAATATTCTCAAATAAACGTGCCGATTCCCACATAATCCAACGAGACAGTCCGTTCACACGTAATGCCATTGCTGTCGCTGTCGCAATCGCCCCTACGCCAACCTGCCCCTGTTGCCATAAAATGACACCTAATACCGCAGTGGTTAAGGTTAAGAAAATATTGCTTGCATAAGTTAAGGTATCTAGGGAACTGGCAAGACGCATTTGCGCATGTACCGTCACCATAAATTCTTCCATTGATCGTTTTGCGTATGACGCCTCACGTGAACCATGAGAAAATAACTTTACTGTCGCAATATTGGAATAAGCATCTGTCACCCGCCCGGTCATTAGGGAGCGGGCATCCGCTTGGCGCTCAGCCGTTTTTGCCAAACGGGGAATGAGTAACTTCAAGATCATGATAAAGAGGAAAATCCAAATAGCAAAGGGTAATAAGAACCAAATATCCAATGCTGCTAATACCAAACCTGAAGTGATAAAATACACTGCTACATAAACCAGCATATCAGCGATAGTCATCACTGTATCACGCACCGCAAGGGCAGTTTGCATCACTTTTGCAGAAACACGACCGGCAAATTCATCTTGGTAGAAACTCAAACTTTGTCCTAACATCAAACGATGGAAATTCCAACGCAAACGCATCGGGAATACCCCTTGCAAGGTTTGTAGTCGGACATTTACTCCAATAAAAGACCACACAATACTTAACAAAAGCAGGGCAGCCATGCTAATAAGCAAATGCCCTTTTTCTTGCCATAAGGTCGCCGGTGTATAAGCGCCAAGCCAATCCACAAGTAAGCCCATAAATTGGAATAGTAATGCCTCCATCACACCGGTACCGACCGTTAAAATCGCCAGCAAGAAAATCCAGCCTTTCATCCCGTCAATGCTTGACCAAATAAAACGGAACAGCCCTTTTTTCGGTGTAGTCGGATTGCTTTCCGGATAAGGATTTAAACGGTTTTCAAACCATGAAAAAATTTTATCGAACATTAGATTTCCTTAAATTCCTTAAAAAAACAAAAGGCAACATAAATTGCCTTCAAAACCTGAGCATTATAGCGTAAAAATTCCTCAATTTATAGCTTACGATATTGGCTCGGCGAAAGCGTATACGCCAGCTTAAATGCTTTGCTAAAATGCGCTTCCGATTGATATCCCACATCTAGGGCAATCGACAAAATAGATTGTTGGGTTTGTTTTAATAAAAACGCCGCCAAATCTAACCGCACTTTAGTGAGAAATTTCCCCGGCGACATACCGACTTGTTGCTGAAATACACGAATAAAATTCGACCGTGACATCGAGGCAAGTTCAGCAAGCCGTTCAACATGCCAATCTTGTTCGGGCGATTGCAAAAGTTTCATCAATACAGCATTGAGCCTCTTATCCTGCAACGCAAATAAAATACCTTGCTCAATCAATCCAACACTCAAGGCGTGGCGTAAAATATAAATGAACAATACATTTGCCAAAGCATCAATCACGGATTGATTACCGCTTTCCTGTTGTGCCGCTTCCTGTAAGAAAAGCCGTATCAGCGGATGAATCGGCGTGTCGTTCAAATTCAAATGTAAATAAGGGGGCAGTGATGCCGTCAATAGTGCATTTTTTTGATAATAAAATGCGCCGCAAAACATTTTTAAATTAGGGGTGCCTTGCCCGATTTGATGAACTTCAAACGCCCCCTGCCACATTTTATTCAATGCTAATAAGTCCGTTTTTTCTGTCGAATGTTGCATCAAGTGCGGTCGATTTTGTGGCAAAAAAAAGATATCGCCCTGTTTCAAATGAAATCGCATTTCGCCCAATGTCAACCAACATTCGCCGTCTTCAATTAAATGAAAAATGCCTTTGCTATCCGCCCGTTCGTCATATGAAACCCGCCAATTTCCCTGAAATTGACAGCGAATATTAATCTCGCCACGCACCTGCGCCAAGCGAATAAGTTTATCTAAATAATCCATATTGAGATTTTAACCATAGAAATTGAGCTAATTTGACAAGTTTATCTGTGTCATTTGTTTATAATTTTCGCCATCAATTCATTGAGACATCAATTTATTTTAGGAGAAAATACAATGTTTACCGATTGGAAAGAACACACTTCACACGTTAAAAAATCATTTGGCGAGCTTGGCAAAAAACATCCGAAAATGTTGCAAGCCTATCAAGCATTAGGTGCGGCAGCCGCTGAAGGTAATGTACTTGATGCCAAAACTCGTGAATTAATTGCCCTTGCCGTAGCAGTCACCACACGTTGCGAAAGCTGCATTAGCGTTCATGCGGAAGAAGCGGTAAAAGCCGGCGCTACCGAAGCCGAAGTTTCCGCCGCATTGGCAATGTCTATCGCTCTCAATGCCGGTGCCGCTTATACCTATTCATTGCGTGCATTAGAAGCTTTTAATGTACAAAAAGGAGAATAATCTTTCTAAAATTATTCATATCGGCGTTCGATGAACGCCTTTTTATTACCACAAATTCAATTTTTCCATCTGGGCAATCACATCTTTCACTTGAATTTCTGCCATCAAATTTTTTCCTTTCAACTTTGTTGCCCAAGGCAATTCAGAAGAAGGTTGGGCAAATTCTTTTTGCACGTTTTCTTCATACACAGACACCACATTTTCCAGATTATAATAAGGGGCGGTACGCAGCGGATTATGGTAAGCATACAATCCGATAACCGGCGTTCCCTGCGTTGTGGCAATATGAGCCGGGCCGGAATCCGGCGAAAGCACAAGATCAACATTGGCAATCAATGCCGTAAGTTGTTTTAAACTCGTTTTTCCTGCCGCGTTAGTAGGCACAAAATCACAAAGTGCGGTTATTTTTTCCACCGTTTCCACCTCACGTTTTGCAGGTGAACTGCAAAAAATCACGTTCACATTATGTTGGTGCGCTATATTTGCCACTTCTGCATAACGCTCTACCAACCAATCTTTTTCAACTTTACTGGAACAAGGGGAAATTAATAAATTTTTACGGGTCGGATCAATAAATTGTACGGCGACTTGCTGATCTTGTGCTGAAATTGGCAAATACCAAGCGGGCTTTCCTTGCGGTACACCGATATATTCGGCGAATGCCATAAAACCGTCTAATACGTGAAGCGATATCGGATCCTTCACTTGGCGATTAACAAAAAGCCATTGCCCCTCACGAGAACGCTTTTGCCCAAAACCGATTTTATATTTTGCCTTAATTCCTAAAGAAAGGATGGAAGCTCGAAACGCCGTTTGCATATTCAACAAGGCATCAAAACGCTCATTGTTAAGCAAGCTCCATAAGGAAAAAATCCCCTTCCAACCTGTTTTCTTATCATAAGGAATGAGTGTAACATTCGGTATTCCTTCCAACAAAGCCGATTCCGTTTTTCCTACAATCCAAGTAATTTTTGTCTGCGGGTAATACGCCTGAATATGTTGCACCACGGCAAGGGCATGACACACATCACCCACTGCTGACAAGCGCAGAATACAAATTGATGTTGGAACTTCGGTAAAAAGTGTCATAGGCACTCCTTTCTCGTTTAAATTAGTGATATTTTAAAGTAGAATGGGGACATTTTCTATCATTCAACCCAATCAAAATGCTTGAGTTCCAACAAGATAACCAATTTTTTATCTTCAATTTTGACCGCACTTTCACACATCAACAGGATTTTTTCACCCCTCAATTTTGGCAAACACAAAACCGTATTCTTGGCTCGGCAAAAGGGCGGGGAACCACTTATTTTTTGGCAACCCAAGATTGGTTTGGCGTAAATTGCGCACTTCGGCATTATTACCGAGGCGGCTTGTGGGGAAAATTCAACAAAGATTGCTATCATTTTTCAAGCCTTGTTAAAACGCGCAGTTTCACAGAATTTTATTTATTACAACGCTTATATGAAGCCGGTTTGCCAGTACCCAAGCCTATTGGTGCACGCATAAAAAAAGGCAAAGTGGGTATTTGCTATCAAGCGGATATTCTCACTGAAAAAATCGAAAATGCACAGGATTTAACCGTTCTTTTGCAAACTCAAACACTACCTAGTGAAGTTTGGCAACAAATCGGCGGGTTCATTCGCCAATTACACGATTTGCAAATTTGCCACACGGATCTCAATGCTCATAATATTCTTGTTCAACATACCGAACTAGAACAAAAATGTTGGCTACTTGATTTTGACAAGTGCGGTGAAAAATCAGGGAATTTTTGGAAAACGGAAAACCTAACCCGTTTACATCGCTCTCTTGCAAAAGAAACTGAAAGAATGAAAATCCAATTTACAGAACAAAACTGGGCGGAATTAATGTCCGGCTATCATCAAAATTTCAATCAAAAGGATAAATAATCATGCAAAAAATTGTACTTGCGACCGGCAACCAAGGCAAAGTGAAAGAAATGGCTGATGTGTTGGCAACACTAGGGTTTGAAGTGATCGCTCAAACGGATTTAGGCATTGAAAGCCCCGAAGAAACAGGCTTGACCTTTGTGGAAAATGCTTTATTGAAAGCCCGTTATGCCGCAGAAAAATCAGGTTTGCCGGCTATTGCTGACGATTCGGGGTTAGTCGTTAATGCGCTTAACGGCGCACCGGGTTTATATTCCGCCCGTTATGCCGGCGAGGAGGGTAATGATGCGAAAAATCGCCAAAAATTGTTGGCGGAACTTGCCAATGTCTCGAAAGAAAAACGCCAAGCAAAATTTGTGAGCTGTATCGTATTATTACAACATCCTACGGATCCGTCCCCCATTATTGCAGAAGGGGAATGCTATGGTGTAATTGGTTTTGAGGAAAAAGGGGAAAACGGGTTTGGCTACGACAGCTTATTTTTCAGCCCGGAACAAGGTTGCACCTTTGCAGAACTTGAAACAGTCGAAAAGAAAAAAATCTCTCACCGCGCACGCGCATTGCAAGAATTAAAAGCAAAACTGAGTGCATAACAAAATAAGAAAAGAAATGACCGCACTTTGGCGCTTAAAAGTGCGGTCATTTTTGTCAATATTTTTATCTTCTACGTTTGCTACATAATACTGTTTTCTTCTTGTTCTTTTTCTTTCGCTCTCACCAAAATTTCTTGAATATCTGCCGCCATTTTTTGGTCGCATTCCCTAGCAATATCTTGTAATGCCGGGCTTTTAAAGAATTCTGATTTTGGCTCGTAAACTTGAGACATTAATTTCACTTCATGACGATCACCATGGAAATAATATTCCGCAATTTCTTTTGCCACCTCGGGTTCCATACCTAAACCTTCTAATGCGGTACGTCCGGTACGCACAGCAGAATCGAACGTTTCACGTACGACTTCATTGGCTCCGGAATTATATAAATCAAATGTGTGAAAACGGTCATAAGAACGCGCAATAATTTTAATATTCGGATTCACTTCATGGGCAAAATGTACGATAGCGGATGCCTGCTCTTTGTTGTCAATAGCAACCACTAGCATTTCTGCTTGTTCCAATCCCGCCGCAATTAAAAACTCACGACGGGAAGCATCACCAAAATAAGATTTAATGCCGTACTCATTAAAACCTTTAATCATCTTTGGATTGAGATCCACTACCGTTGTTGCATAACCGCTTAAACGTAGTAAATCATTCACTATTTGCCCAAAACGTCCCATACCGATAATGAGGATAGGATGCTGTTCGTCAATCTCATCAGGTTGAATTTCTTCTTGCGTCTCTTTTGCACCGTATTTCTCATAAAGGACCAAAATGATTGGTGTCATTACCATCGAAAGTACAACGATTGCCGTCATATTAGCATTGACCGTTTCATCAATTACCCCTTTGGATAGAGCGGCTGCAAAAAGAACAAAAGCAAATTCCCCCCCCTGAGCCATTAAAAGGGTACGTTCCAATGCTGTTTTATGCGTACTTTTTGCAAGACGGGCAACAACATAAATACAGAGACCTTTGGTTAGCATCAAAGCGATTACACCGAGAAAAATTAGTTGCCAGTTCTCAGCCACGACCTTCAAATCCAATGCCATACCGACACCGAGGAAAAAAAGTCCAAGCAACAAACCGCGGAAAGGCTCAATATCCGCCTCCAATTGATGACGGAATGCGGACTCAGAAAGCATGACACCGGCCACAAAAGCCCCCATTGCCATGGATAATCCTGCTTTTTCCATTAACAATGCAGCCCCTAATACAACGAAAAGCGCAGCGGCGGTCATGACTTCACGAGCCTTAGCATTCGCTAAAATACGGAAGACCGGATTTAAAATGAAACGACCAATAAACACTAATACCGCTAAGGCAAGCATGGCGATGCCCGCTGATTGCCACCAAGGCATAGAGGCTTCGGTTTTTTCAAAAGGAGAAAGAAAAGTGACAACGGCAAGCAACGGTACGATTAACAAATCTTCAAATAATAAAATTGATACAATTTTTTGACCGCGCTTTGTAGCAAGTTCTTTGCGTTCCCCTAATACTTGCATCACAATCGCCGTAGATGTCAATACAAAACCGGCTGAAGATACAAAAGCGACTTCCCAAGACACACCAAATTGCGCCCCCACGATCGTCATTAAAATCGCAGAAATGATCACCTGCATACTACCAAGCCCAAAAATCTGACGACGTAAACTCCATAAATGTGAAGGTTTCATTTCAAGCCCAATCACAAACAAGAACATCACGACACCAAATTCTGCAAGATGAATAATGGCTCGATGATCATCAATTACCTGCAAACCATAACGACCAATCGTCAATCCTGCTGCAAGATAACCCAATACAGAGCCTAATCCTATGCGTTTAAATAATGGTACAGCCACTACTGCTGCGCCCAGTAATGCCACTACTCGAATTAAATCACCTGCGCTTTCAGCAGCCATAGTCACTCCTAAAAAGAATTAAAAAAGTAAAAAACGGGCACATTTTACTTGCTTTCAATTAAGATTTGTAGGAGTAAACCGAGTATTTTTTAAATATAACCAATAGCATTGGTGAATATTCATTATGTGATTTTTTACAAGAAAATTTTCGTGCCGTAAGAAATCCTTGTTCGTAATTAAACGTAACAAGGATTACTGTTTTGCTATTTATGTATCTAACGTAATTTATTGGGAACTTGAGGTGCCGGTAAACGTTTCAATACACTACCTTCAAGATTAATATCGCCAAAACGAGGGTGTCCATTATTCCAATCTGCAACGGCTTGCTCCAATGCCTCTTTGCTGTCCGCCACAAAATTCCACCATATCATCGTCGAATGTGGCAATGGCTCGCCGCCTAATAACATAATATGCGACCCTGCTTCCGCCCACAGTTTTAACTCCACATTTGCATGTTGGCAATCAAATAAAACCGCCAATTCATCGGCTTTATAACTCACTCCATTTACTTTCATTTCGCCTTTTAAGACTAAAATACCGTATTCAAAACTTGGTACACGATCAATCTCAAATACCTGTGCGTTTTTAAATTGCATATCAACCCCAACTAATGGGCTAAATTGTGTTGTTGGAGCAGTGCGACCTAAATAACCGCCCGTTGTCAAAACATAATCAATGCCGTTTTCACTCCACTCCGGTAATTGCGGATAATGTTCAAAATTCGGTTTGATTTCTTGATTCATTGGCAAAGCAATCCAAAGTTGCACGGCGTGTAAATCGTGAACACCTTCCGGTGTTTGTTCCGTATGGCTGATACCGTAATTCGCCCCCGTTCCTGCCGTCATTAAGTTCACTTGTTTTGGACGAATCAATTGTCGATTACCAAGACTATCTTGGTGCCAAACTTCACCTTCCAAAATCCAAGTAAAGGTTTGAAGATTGGTATGCGGATGTAATCCCACTTGCAAACCGAGAGAATCCTCTTCAAACTCTGCCGGACCGGCGTGATCTAAAAAGCACCAAGCCCCTACGGTTTTTCGTTGTGGCTGCGGTAGTAAACGGGCAACAGGAATACCGCCCACATCTTTGGTTTTGGCTAAAATTTTATCAACACTCACTTTTTTATTCCTTATTCTACCCATTGAAAAAATGCCCTAGCAAATTTTGCTAAGAAACCGGCTGTTCGTTCATCAATTTCTAAACCCGCACGGCTTAAATAGACTTCGGGTTGATTTAATGCATCTGCACCTACCACTTGCATAATTTTACGTAAATCGACACCTGAATTAATCCCGCCATAAGCCCCTGGCTATGCGGTGACTATCGCGACTTTCTTATTAGCCCATACATTTTGACCAAACGGACGGCTGGCAATATCAATCACATTTTTTAATGCCGCCGGTACACTACGATTATGTTCAGGAGAAACGATTAATACTGCCGCAGCATCTTTAATTTGCAAGCGGACGCGATCGTAAGCAGGGATAGATTGACTATCTAAATCTTGGGTATAGAGAGGCAAATCACCAATCCGGATTTCCTCAATTTCAACACCTTGTGGTGCATTTTTTAAAATCTCATTCGCTATATGTCGGTTAATGGATCGTTGGCTTAAACTGCCGACAATAAAAGCAACTTTAGTCATCGTATTGTCCTTCTCTGGATGGATTAATATGATTAATAAAAGGCGAACATAGTAATAAACCGTTTTTATATTTTCAAACGAAAAAGGACGCATCACTGCGTCCTGTTTAGAAGTTAATTATTTTTGTGTAAGCGTATTGAAACTGGTCATTAAGTTACGATAATCAGGAATATGATTAGAGAATAACGCACCTAAACCTTCAATATCATTACGCCAGTCACGGTGTAGTTCACAAGCGGCGCCGAACCAAGTCATCATTTGCACACCTGCCGCTTCCATACGACGCCATGCCGCATCACGGGTTATCTCGTTAAATGTTCCTGAAGCATCGGCAATCACGAATACATCAAAACCTTCTTCAATGGCTGAAAGCGCAGGAAAGGCGACACACACTTCAGTGACCACACCGGCAATAATCAATTGTTTTTTACCCGTTGCCTTAACCTCTTTCACGAAATCTTCATTATCCCACGCATTGATATTACCGGGACGGGCAATATAAGGAGCATCAGGGAACATTTCCTTTAATTCCGGTACTAACGGACCATTCGGACCGGTTTCAAAAGAGGTGGTTAAAATAGTTGGAAGGTTAAAGTATTTCGCTAAATCTGCCGTTGCCAATACGTTATTTTTGAATTTATCCGGATCAATATCACGCACTAAAGATAAAAGACCAGTTTGATGGTCAACCAACAGCATAGCTGCATTATTTTTGTCTAAACGAACATAAGGTTTTACCATTTTTACTTCTCCAAAAATTGTTAAAAGTTTGACGTATATCCTAGTTAAGTCTAAGATATACGTCATTCATTTCTCAAAACAACTCTCACATTGTTTCAAGTTGCCGTATCACGGCTCGCATAATATAGAGGTAATATTGCTCCATTTGTAGATCTACAAATGAGTTTCCCTGTTGCATATTTGGAACAATAAAATGAAACATAATTTAGACTTAAATGATCTCTATTTATTCGTACAAGTGGTCAATGCCGGAAGTTTTAGTGAAGCCAGTCGTCGCTTGTGCATTCCTAAAACGACAATTAGTCGTCGCATTGCGAAGTTAGAAAAAGTACTTGGCGTTGCACTCATTCAGCGAAATACTCATCAATTTGAAGTCACACATCTAGGCGATCAATACTATCAATATTGCCTAAGTTTGGTTCGACAGGTAGAAAAAGAACAACGTTTTATTGACCAACAATTCGAATCAAAAGGGCAAATTAGACTAAGCTGCCCTAAAGAATTATTGGACTTGTATGTGAATGATATGCTTGCTGAATTTATAGCAACTTATTCCGATATTGAATTATTTGTAGAAAGTACAAATAGAAAAGTCGATTTAATTAAAGAACGGTTGGATTTTGCCTTAAGAGTGCGCCCTTATCCTTTTGAAGACAGTGAAGTTGTCACAAAAACACTCTGTTTATCCCAACACTACCTAGTTGCAAGCCCAAAACTTATCAGGGAACCCTTCAAAACTCTGAAACAAATTCATCACTACCCTGTTTTAACTTGGGCAAGACAAGATCATTCTTGGTCCTTTGAACATCACAAAGAGGGAAAACAACATATTTCTTATTATCCTAAATTAATTAGTGAGAACATTTATCTTATTCATAAAAGTACTGTCAAAGGCGTTGGGATAGCCGTATTACCGGAAGTTTTAGTCAGAAAAGATTTAAAACAAGACAGATTACGAATTATTTCGCCGGAAGGATGGCATATCCCCAATATGGATGGTACAACGTTGCATATAGTTCAAGAAACAGTTTACAACCGTCCGCAAGGTTATTAATCGATTTTCTCTCGGTCAAATTCGCTGAGTCAGATATTGTGATCTAAGAAAATCCCCTTAATGACATTAAGGGGATGATTGTATTTTTTAATAAAAACTCTTATTCAGCTACATATTGCCGATATTCGCGATGTTTCCCTAAACTAATTTCCGTGCGCTTAAGTGGGAGGGTGTGATATTTGTAATAATTAAACCGCCATAGTTTCGCACCGGTTGATTTAATCAATAGATAAAGCCCTTGACCGTCTGATAGCGTGTAGTCTTTATCTTTAAGGTTTGGCTCGCTCTACTTCTGTGTTGGTGAGTGGTTTAGTTATACGCGCCATAAATTAAGTCTCTATAAAATAAAAATTCGTATAACTAACTGTAAAAATAATCCTCATTCAAGCCAGTAAATTCAAGATTCAAACGATTTTTAGTTATACGCAATTTATTTCGCATTGTTTCGTATAACTAAGCACATAACTAAAATCTGTGGCGGTAAACGTATAAACTCGTAAGAAAAAGTATGAGAAAATAAAGTAGAATTACGTTAAAGTCAGTGTTTATAAGGGTTTGGTTTATGAAAACGAAAGAGGAAATAAGAGGAGAAAAGTCCCTTTGGTACCTACCGGACTTGAATTTACAACTTAACTTATTGATTTAATTAATACACAATTAACTAAATTTAATTTCGTACTACTAAACGTACTACTAAAATACAAAGTCATCTATCAAAATGACTATTCTTTGAACAATTATTCGGATCGTAAAGAGAGGGTATCAGCCGCTCAAATTTCCCTTTTTTATGGACTCCAAGAATTTCTCTTGGATAGTATTTCCGTTTTGGTAAAACATTTATTCTTTCGGTAAGTTTAGCCAACGCATTTTTGCGTTCACCTCTAACCGATCCTTTTTTGGATTGGCTGCCTATCCCTCAAATTGAGGTAAAGTTCTACCGTTGGTGGATGTCGATAGATGTCGAACGATAATTGAATTGATATGAACGGGATAATCAATTCAACAGGGTGATCTTATTTTCTCATAGAATAGCGGTAAAGCCAGTGATAGCAAGTGATTATAGGGTGATCGTTAAAAGGTACTCCCAGACGGGGTGGGGGTTCCACGGGGTTGCGGCATCGCGGTTTTCGGCAGTTTTTTGGGGTTTAGGGTCACCATCATCTTTCTAACAAAACTCAAATTTTGAGGTTTTTTGTTTGATTAAGGTGTTCGTGTTATACGAATGCCCAATAGTCCACATTATACGGATAATTCAACCGTTACCATATAACCACGGTAACATCTCCCCAAATTTGAGGAGATTAAATTTTCCCTTGCGTGCGTACTGCTCCCGAAATTCAATAAATAAAAAAGGCTATAAAAAACTGTAATAGCGATAAAACGGCGTTCCCCGTGCGGTATTTAAGGCTTTTTCGCTGAACTTTTTCTTGCCTCTCCCCATATTAAAAAGGCTCAATGCAATGCACTAAGCCTTTTAAATCGTTATGCTATATCTTAGCTAATTCCTCAAAAATCTGTGGTGAACGTTCCACCATTCGCAGAAGTAAGGCGGCTTGTTGGCTTGGTTTAGTTTGCCCCTGTTCCCACGCTTGGAATGTTCTTACACTGGTTCTTAATTTTCGTGCAAATACCGTTTGGGATAAATTCAGCTGCTGTCTGATTGCTTTCACTTCTTCCGGTGTAATAGTTATAGGAGAGGGTTTTTCTAGTGTTTCCGTTCTTAGCGTGATTTTCCCCTCTAGGTGTTGCCCCATTTGTTCAAAACCTTGTTTTAACTCTTCAAATAAATTTCGTTCTGTCATTGGGTTGCTCCTGTTCTTTTTTTTATGTTATTGGCTAGTTGTGCCAAAACTTTTAATTCTTCGGGTTTTAAGTCGTCTTTAACTTCTTTTCCGTAGATCGTGAAAAAGTAAATAGTTTGATTGTTGATGTAGTGATAGTAAATAGCCCTTGCACCGCCTCTTTTGCCTTTGTTTCGTTTACTGTTTGCCACTCTGATTTTTCTCAAGCCATTTGAACCCTGAATTAAATCCCCCCTTTCGGGATTGTCTAATAGTTCATTTTGTAAAACTTTATATTCATCATCTGATAAATACTCGGCCCGATATTTTTCAAAAAAGGGCAATTCAACAAAAGCAAGTTTCATTTTTTATTCTCATGACTAATTTTCATACATTATACTCGTAAATGGTATATTTACAATAAAAGCATTTAAAGTTTCACCTATGAATCAACAAAGGAACTTTCACCATATAAAAAAGTGTATATATAACAGAAAAACACCGGGACAACCGGGCCAGCGGGACAGACAACAAAATACCTTATATTTCAATTGGTTAAATTTTCAAATCTGTCCCAAAGCACCGGGACACACCGGGATAAAACCGGGACAGAAAAATTTGATTAAAAAATAAGCGGGACAAAACTGCTAAAAATCGGGACAAAATAGTCTAAAATCGGGACATTTTTTTTAAATACCGGGACAGTTTTTAATTATAACTATTTGTTTTTATTGAGTATGTTATTGTGTGTCTCTATTGTGTCCCGCTTGTCCCGGTAAAAAATCCCTATATATACAAAATTTTTTCATCACTCAATTTCATTCGCTTTGATTTATTCATATCTTTTACACAACAAAAAAGAGGGCGTTTTGCCCTCTTATTTTTTTCTTTGCTCTTACTCGATTTTTTCTCCCTCTTCCGTTTCCGTGATTGGAATCAAGACATAACATCGCGTCTGTTTTTTATCTACATTAGCCGGAATGCGCACCCTAAATCTAGGTGGAGTTTCATTAGAACGCTCTAACATTCCGGCATTGAATAATATTTCATTTGCCTGTTTCTCATTAAAGCCTTTAATCACATCTTCAAGATAAACCTGCGGAAAAATTAAAAACTTCTCTTTATCATTTCGTTCATTGGCTAATAGCCTATAACCTGCTGTATCACTAGGCTCTTTTTGATTCGGGTCGAAGGGGGTTTCAATAAAGCGTGATACATATCTTAAAAGCCACCCATTCACCTGTTCAATAATCTGTTTTTCTTCCCTTGAATGTAGCCCGTACTCGTTCACCCATTCGTTAAAACTGTGTAAAAGTGCGGTCTGATTTTCCTGTGTTTTCCAACCAGTTAAATGGTCCGCCAGTTGTAAGGCGGTTTCCAGTATGGCAAATCTACCCGCCACCCGGTTAACTTGTGGGCTAGCGTCATTGGGTAGCATTGATTGCCATTGCGCAGCATAACGTTGATATTCAGCCACCACCGCGCTTTTATTTTCTAATAGCCACATAATCCACGCTTTGCCCATTGTGCCGTAGTAGCAGCGTGTCATGGCGTTTAAATGGTCGGCGTGGGCTTTGCCATTGCCAAAATGATAAAACGTGTTGGCGGGCTGAATAGGGATATTTAACAAGCGCACTAATTGCCCTGCATTGGTTCTGATGTTGTCCTGCTTGAGATACAACTCTAAATCTTGTTCACCGGTGGAAAAGGCTAAAATCCGCCAGCGGTTTAATTCTCGGTTTCCGCCTTCCTTTGCCCCTTGAATTTTCCCTACGCCGTTAAATAAGGCGTAAGCGGTCTGTTCTACGTGCTTTTTACTTGCCCCTTGTCCGATTTCATCAAGGGGAATAAAGCCGTCATTACGCGCGGCGGCTTCGTTAATTAAACCTAGGCTGGTGCCGTTCCACGATAAGCGAATCATATCCGGTTCGCCATAGATTGAGCTGGCAATATTCGCTATGGTAGTTTTTCCTGCGCTGGATTTCCCGAACAAATGTACACCAAAACTTTCCGCCCCAATTAAGCCAATCAAAGGCGCAGCCAAAGCGCAAGCCACCCCCAGCATCATGGAATGATTGCCCTTGAGATATTGCCCGATTTCCTGCTGCCAGTCGCTTAACGTGCCTTTGGCTTGATAACCTGCGGTGGTGGCTGACTTACTGTTGAAATAAACAGGCTGACTAGGTTTTCCCAATACTTCACCGTTTGGCAAGATATACGCGTTAAAATCCGCTTGCCAGCCGGTTTCATTCACAATCAGATAAATGGGCTTATTCCGAGTGTCTTGCAGAAAATCCGCTAAATGAGGCTTGAGCCGTTGATTGTTAGTCACTCTTACGCCTTTTTGCTTGAGCAATTGCCAGCCGGTACGCTCGCCAATATCCGCCCATGGTAGGGCAATTAATGTCGGTTCAGTTTTGCCCTGTGCTTGAAAGGAAAGCATAGAAAAATGCTCACTCTCGGAAATGCCCACGCCCACCACGTCCACACAATCCGCCAGCCATTCGCTTTTTTCGTTTAATTCGCCCGTGTCCTTGTCTAACTTCGGAATAATCCGATAAATGCCCGCTATGCCGTTTTCCTTGCGTTCTTCGATATAGGGTTGATGATTGTCTCGGGTTGATTCGCAAATGAGCTGAATTTCCCCGTGATAGGTTTCGCCCTTGCGTATGCGCTGAATATATCGGCTCACATCTTCAATCATCTGCAAGGCTTCATCATAATAAATCACACTTTCGGCTGCCGTATGTTTGGCTAGATTCAAATAAACCGCCTCTAAAACTTCCGTGTCTAACGCATTGCCACCATTTGCCCGAATTAAACGAACATAACGGGCGTTTTTCGGGGCAATTCGCAATGATTGGATAGATTCTAAGGCTTTATCGTCCACCACCACACAAGGCGATTTATGGGCGTTTTCGCCTAAGGCATTTTCAAGGTCGATTTCAACCGCACTTTTACCCGATTCATCAATATGCTTGGCAATCTCCCACGCTTGCAAGCCTAAGCAAATAGTGATTTCTGTTTCGCCAGTTTGGTCTTGTGCTTTCACAAAGGGGGCGTTTTTTAGTTTAGCCATTGTTGCCCTCCTGTTTCGCTTACTGTGTGCTTTTCCATTTGAGCAAGGGCTATCTGTGCCTCTTGGGATATTAAAGCGATATTGGCTCGCAAAAAGCCTAATATGGTGAACTTCATTAAATCCTGCTGGATTTCTTCCGCAGTTAAGTTCGCCAGTATGTCGTCCACATTATCAACGCCTTTGCGTTCCGGCATTGATTGAATTAGCCATTTCTCCACATAATGACAATCAGCCACCACCGCACGCAGATAGTCATCATAGCCTTTCAGCTCGGCATTGGCGGAAATAATTGCCTCTCTTACACCGTCAAGCAGTGAAAACAAGGCGGGAAAAGCAGTTGCCCTATCTTCCGCACCACAAGCCAACGCCGCTTTCTCCCGTTCGGAATAGTCCGACCAGTCTAGCTTTTCTTGTGAATGATTGGATTTTGTTGTTTTAGCCATTGCTTACCCCTTGTTTCTTAATCGATACGGCTTGATAAATCACTTCATTCAACGCTTTTTCCGATAGGCTTAATGCTTCTGCTAGGGTGTTTACCGTGCCTAGTATGATTGGTTTATGTTGGCTATATCCGACAACTTGATAATTTACCTTAGTCATTATTCACCCCCTGCAACTTTTCATTCTCTATGCGCTCGATATTGAGCCGGTCGATTTGCTCAATCGCCTCATTGAATTTATAAATCAAATAGCCATTGGCTTGATTGAAGTCTTTCAACGTGCCGGCATTGTCTCGGGTGAATGTTACCCCTTGAGATTTCGCCAGCGCATTAAATAACTTTCCGCCCGTTTTTAACCGTTCGACTAAATCCGCCATTTCTGCACGCATTTTTAGCTTGTGATGAAAACTATCATGGTAAACGTCCAAACATCGCTTGTTACTCTCTAAAATCAGCTTAAATTGCCGTGTAATTTGCGCATAGGTAAACGATAAAGGATTAAGTAGTAGATTCCCCTTTGCTTTTGGATTTAGTCGCGCCTTGCTCGTTTAATTGCGTTTTTCCTAGTTTTGCAAAATGTGATTTACTTTCGCAATTTTTAACCGAGCTTTTGTCGTTGGTGGCTTTATGGTTTGCTTTCCATTGCTCAAGCTGTGCCATTGGGTTAGTTGGTTTCATCATTTCCCCCTGTGTGCTTAATCTCCACCGCCACAACATCACGATAGCTAAAATCATCTTTGTTTGATTCAATGTAGGATTTGATTTCTTCCGCCCGGGCAAGGGTGACACCTTCCGCACAAATAAACGTGCGCCCGTCTTGATAGTGTAGGATTACGTTATTCATCGCTTTTCCCCTCTAGCTGCTGAATTGCTTTCTCTAGGTAATCCGTGATCACTTCTGCTACGTCACTCTCTACCTTGCCTCTTACTGTTTCTGACAAAAGAATTGATACGCCACGGGCTTTACAGATTGCCTCTTTGATAGCTGAAATTTGTTCAAAGGATAGATTACTCATTGTCTTTCCCCCCTTTCAGCATGGAAGCTTTCATATTGCTAAGGTGATATTCGGCTAATCCTGCCGTTTCTCTCAAAGCGTTGAGCAAATAGGCGTTTGCTTTAATTAGCCCGCCAATATGTTTTACGTTGTCGTTATTCATGGCGCAATGGCTAAAATCTTGTTCAGAATCTGCCAAATAACCTAAATTTGCCATCATATCGCCTAGGTGAAATAAGCCATATTCGATAGATTCGCAAAGATTTTTCGATTCATTGCGCAAGGCTTTTAAATCTTCCTTGCTCATTGGGTCGATTTCGCTATGCTTGTTGAGTTGATTAAAACTCGTGTGACTTTGAAGAGCGGATAAAATAGATTGATTAAACATTTGCGCCCCCTTGTGTTAAAGATAAAACAGGGGTAGGGAGTACCGCTAAAAGTGCGGTCAGTTTTTGATAGGTTTTCATTTTGAATTGTCTCTTTGGTTTAGTTAGTAAAGGATTATCGCCCTTGAGTGGGAGCGATAAGGGTTCAACTACTGCCAAAGAACAGCCCGTGTTATTCGTGCGTAAAGCCTTATTTCCACGTGTCGCCCTTACCGCAAATTCGATAAATTAGGGTGTGCGGAATTGGCGCATACCCCTTGAAAGGAATTTGAGGTAAAAAAATACCGCTTGAATAACGGCTGCGGCTGCCGTCTTTGGTTGTAGTGCCACAGATACTACCTTCAACCGCTTTTTTAATCAAGAATAATTTACTCATCTTACACCTCCCCTAAATCATTTAATCCGTTGCTCATTAATTCGGCTGCACCTCGTAAGGCTGAAATTAATGCTGGCATATCGTCATTGTCTAAATCAGCACTGTTTACTAATAAATCTACAATGCTATAAGCCTGCCATAGGGTATTAGTCGCATTCTTTAAATGGGCTTGGGCTTTGTCGTCTAAGGTGTATGGGATTGAGGTTTTACTAGGCATAGCAAGCCCCCTTAACTCTCGAGACTAAAGCGGGGCGATGGTGGGATTTTGGTAAACGAGTTAAAGCTTCGTTAAGAGAATTGGCATAAACAGCCACGCGCAAGCGTGAGCCGGTAAACATGAATTTGTAGATCATTGCTGATAGCTCCAATTGTTAAATTTGAGGGCTACCGCTAAACTTTCCTACGGTTTGGGCGGTAGCGTAACGGGGTAGGAAATATCGCCACAATTGGAAAGCGATCAGCCTTTCGGCTGCCCGTTACACTACCATTGAGAACAAGCCTATTGGCTTATTTTAGGTGTGTGGGTGCTACAAACAAAAATAACACGGTTCAAAGGCGTGTTACTGTTCGCCAATTGCTAAATTTTCGAGTTTCCTACGCTCGGCAATCTCTTTTTCAGATTGCGTGGGAATAATGCCAAAATTGACCGAACTTTGTAAAGTGGTTTGTGAAGATTTTTTCTTTTTGATTTTAAGCCATGTTCATTTTGAACAGATGGACTGTCATTTTTAGCAATAGTGGAAATCACTTTCTCTGAGTGAGCTTTTCCACCTGTGAGCTTTTTTCACTTATGAATTTTTTTCTTTTCGACGATAGCCCTACTTATATTTTACATTCTACTTATATTATTAGATTCTAGTTATATGTTTACGTTATGTTTACATTCTACTTATATGTCTTCCCATTGTTTTTTATAGGGTTATTTTTAGGATGAAAAATCGGATAAAAAAGTAAAAGTTAGCCCAAAATACTCTCTACTTCTTCAAGAAAATTCGTGATGTTCTCTTCTTCCTGTTTCTGCCAAAGTGCTATGTCAGGGTGAGAAAATCGAAAACGGGGGCGGTAGATGGTTAAAACTTCATAATGAACATCTGATAAATTGGGAAGTGTGAGCCTAATAACTTTTTCGCCTATTGTGCTATCGTTTAAATTCATTTCAGGCTCAAACAGCACATCTTCATAATCATAATTAAAATCTTTGTTGCCGTAGTAAGCGATGTTGCTGTCCATTGCTATATTGATATATGAAAAATCGGATTGGTTGGCGTGATAGTCGTTTATTCGTATGGTGAACAGAAACTTAGACCCTTCATTCATAACCGCACGCAATACAATGACTTGATAGATAAGTCCAAGTTGTCTTGTTTTTTCTACTGTCTTCCAAAATCGCTCTATTTGATCATTATCCAGTTCAAGTTCGGGGGTATTTAGGCAATCTGCTGTGAATGAATTATAGGCTTGCATTGGTTTAACGTTAAAAGCAGAAAGTTTAATCACTTTATTGAAATGATCGTAGTTTGTAGTTTCGGTGTGCCATTCTTGAAGCATGCCATACAACCCACCTAAAACACTCATAGAAAGATTTTTATAACAGGTTAATAGAAACATTAGGCAATCTATCTTTTCACTCTCAGAATAGTTTTCTGCATGATTTAAACGATATATGATTGAAGTTGCCCCATTAAGGCTATCAACCAAAGTAACTGGCAAGTGAAGATTTAAGGTTTTATAGTTGATTTTGTATATTTTCCCCTTTGCTTGGCGGAGCTTGGTAATGTAACCATTTAACAGAAGTTCGGATTGAAGGTGTTTACCGGTTTCCCATCGGCAATTTAGATTTTCACTGATTGCTTTTGCGCCCGCATAGGTAATGCTAAAAGGTTTTTCTGTTTCAGTTTTGGGAACGCCATTAGCAAAACGGGTTAAGATGATCATTGCTGCCAATAATCTAAAATCACCTTTGCTTGCTACTCGTTTAAGAAGAGATAAGCCAGCTTGGAAATACTGACTTGAGTATTTTATCTTTTTTACCATACCTTTTAGCCTCTGCTTTTTGGTTATGTTTTACGAAAAGAATTAGATTATTTGTTCGATATGGCTGTAATAAAAGCCATTTTTGCTTGCACGCTTGCTTACCTTAATTTGATATTCATTCCCTTGAAATTGAGTAATATCAATGCCCTTATAAATTTGTTCTGGGGTAAGCGGTTTATGGTTTAGGCTTTGAATAATTTCGTTTAGATTGCTATTTGGTTTTAATATTGGGGTACAAGTGCGGATTAGTTTTGTTCCTTGATATATTATGCCATTTACAATTTCAAAAACGAAAGCCATGCGTTCGCCATAGCCACTCTTAATGTTTTTGATTTCTGTGAGTTTGGCTTGATATTTACCGCTTTTGACAATGTGTTGTTTACTGCCTTTTACGATCATAAATGTAACCTCTAAAATCTTTCAGAATTATTGTGTATTTTACCATAGATAACAATCTATCCCTATGTTTCTGATAGGGATTTTGTCTCATAAATAATTAGGGTAGTTTTGGTAATGGTGATCGATTGATAACGCTCAAAATCTAGCCCTTGTTGCCTCAAGCCTTTTAGAATTTTCGCCTTGTTATCAAACTTGGCGATATTCTCTTGATTGCCTGTGTGGGTTGTGCCGGTAACGTTATAAATGGGTTTGTGCTTGCGTTTCATTGGTGTTTATCCGGCAAAACTGAAAGCGATAATCAAAAGGCTGATAAACATTAAAAATTGGATGATTTCCTCGTGCATTTCCGCTCCTATTTAATGAGGTAATATCCAAAGGTAAAAGCCACCGCTAATAGTGCAATGCCACCACAACACAAAAAGAATTTAATTCCGGTTGAGATTGTTTGTCCTGCTTTGTCTGCGCCGTTCTCGCTCATATTTCCCCCTGTGCTCACTGTTGTTAATAAATTGCTAATAAATCGCACAATGCTGTAATTTGGCTTGGATTTGTTCGCACTGTGCGGAATTAAAAGCTCTGAATGGTTGGTTATTCGGGTTCGGGGCTTTTTTCTTGTCATTATTCCCCCCTATGCAGCTAACTGCTCGCTTAAATAACGCTGGCTTAATTTCTGCAACTGCGCCTTGCGTTCTTGATACGGCATATCTAAATTGATAAGGCTTGCATTGGTTTTTAATAAGAGTTTAAGTAAAGTCATCTGATTTATATTAAAACTATCTCGCACTTTGCCTAAAATTCCGTGCTTAGCTTTCCACTGTCGTACGTTCTCACCTAAGACAAGGCTATCCTACCAGTTCATGATTAATGCTGAAATGGTGCGGTTTTAGGGCTTTTCCTTGGCGTTGATAATAGGCTTGGATTGCGTCCGTCATTTCTCGGTTATGGTCGATAGCTTCTAACCTTGCTTGGGTTTTGGCTAAGGTGTTTTTATAAACCTTTGGCGCAACCTGTTTGAGCTGTTTCTCTGCCTCGATAAAGTGCTGGCGGATAGCTCGCCCGATTTCGTTTTTCTCCATTAGGCAAAGGTGTTTTGCCATATCAATTGTTATGATGATATGTGCTTCCGGTCTTCCTACTTTTGGCTTATAACCCCCTGATTTTTCATCAATCGAACTCACAATAGTTTCCGCCAATTTTGGCGTAAACTGTTTATTTTCTAAGCTGTTTGATTTTGGTAAATCTATATCTGCAAAAGCAAAATCTTGATTTTCAACAAAGCCAGCTTGTTTAATTCGGGCTTTAATCCAGTTTGAATAATCACGCCCCACTTTCAAAAGTCGGTGAACATCACGGGCGTTAATGCCCTCAACGCCCTCAAATAAATTCAAAGGGTGAGCAAGTAGGGCGGTGATTTCGGTTTTGGCTTGGTTAGTGTTCATTTTCGGTTCTCCTATGCTGCCAATTTCTCAAAACGATTAGATAGCATTGACTGTAATTTAAATCGGCGTTCTTCAAAGTCGTGAATATCGTTATCTAGTAACATTTCATTTGCCCGTTCTAAATATTCCAATCGTTCAAGCTGGCTTGCATTTAGGTGTTCTCGCACATCGCCTTGAATATTTCGCTCGGCTTTGAATCGTTTCACGCTCTGCTTTAACACAATGCCTGTTAGCATATTGATTTCGTTGATATAGTGATTTCTTGCGGTCAGCTTGCCATGCCGTGCTCTCATTCGTTCAAGGGCATTATTCATTGATTTAAACGGGGATTTCGCTAGTTCTCGGCTTTGTTTCCAACGGGCTAATTCTTGTTGATGAATATCCGGTGCAATTTCACTTAATCGTTTTTCACAGGCGATGAAATAACGTCTTGCCCGTTTACCTTGATAACTTTTATCCACCATGGAAATTTCTTTTGCCATATCAAGTGAAATTTTGTACTCAATGGGCTTGCGTCCTCGTTCATCTTTTTTACTCAAATTTGAGTAAAATAAATTCGGTGATTTTGATTTTTTGCGTGATAAATTTATCACGCAAAAATCTTCATTTTCGATAAAGTCATATTCATCAACCAAACGTTTAAACCAATCATTAAAACGGGTTTTATTTTCTAAAAATCCGTGTAAGGTTCTTGCATCAACGTGATAGGTTGTAATGCCTTTGTAGGTGGTTTCTTCAATGGGTAAAAGTGCGGTAATTTCGGTTTTAGTGTTCATCTGTCATTTCTCCTTGTCGTTGTTCCATTCGTTTAAGTTGTCGTTTTAAGGCGTAAAGTTGGGTTTCTAAGGCTTCATTCTCTCGCCCTAACTTTCGCCACGGCTCTAATTCGCTCTCTAAATCGTTTATCTTGTGTTTTATTACGTCCACCACCTCAGCTCAAAGTCGCTGTATAGGCTTAAAAACGTGAACGTATTGGATGATTTCCGGTAGTGATTGATTGCTTGTTTCAGCAGTAAATCATTGTGTTTTGCTATGGCGCATTTCATTTTTTTATCCTTGAAATGTTAACTTTTGCTGGGGGATCTTCCTTAAAAATACGTTGATTTGCGGATCGGTTTGGTATCATTTTGTGATCACTTTCTGTCACAATCCGTCAAGCTTCTTAGCGTTTTCGGAGTGGATCTTTATTTACCTTTTCGCCCTTAAAGCACGCCGCATTTTCTTACTTACTCGGCTTAGTAACTGTTGGCGCATTGCTTTAATTTGAGCCAGTGGGTCATAGTGTTGGGAGCGCTCATTTTGAATAACCTTTCGCGCCTCATCAGTCATTAAATCCGTTCTTACTGTGGGTTTCCTGTAACGGGGCAATCTTTCCCGACGTGATAGCGTTTCCGCTTTCTCAAACTCAATCAAAGCCTGTGTGCGGTAATCGTTAAATAATTCGCTGACTTTGGCTCGTAACGTGTGAGGTTTCATTTTGTCGGCTCGTTCTTCCCCTAAAACCTGTTTTAAAGCGTGGGTAGCATTGCCTATTCGTGCATAGGTTTTCGCAAACTCTTCCCGTATGGCTCGCCCGTAACTCATTGCCCTAAACCTCCCTTAACTGCTCTTGTGCTATTTCAATCAAGCGATCTACATTGCCTAAGTGCCGGTGGATAGTTGCCCATATTTCCTTGTCTGTGATGTTGTCTTTTAGCGGTGTTCCCTTTGCCATCTTGCCGGCAATGGAAATAATCCGTTCTAAATATTCCCTTGCTTGCTGCAGTGTTGGCTTTTCTTGGCTGTCGTTTTCTTGAGTGGTGTTTGCTTGTTCGGTCATTGCCTTAAATCTCCCTTAACGTCCACCAACGGCAAATAAACTAATTCACCTCGTTTTTTATCGCTGGTAGTCAATCGTTCAAATTCTTGGTGTAGTACTTGAATATCCATTAAGGCAAGGTTGGCCATCTCATTAATCAAGTCAAAAACCTCATTAGGTTTCATCGGTGTTTTTGTGCCGTCAGGGTTAAGAGTTGATGCCTTGCCGGTAACGGCTGAACTTGAAAATGCCTCAATACGGCTAATCATATCCTCAATGCCCGCCAGCGTTGCACTGTGTTGTTTTCTCTCTTGGGTTGGTGTCATTGCATTGTTCATTGTGAAAATCGCTCTATGCTCGTTAAATTAAGGATTTTGGCTCACTTCATTTTGGTGTAATACATAAACGCCCACACGGTGAGTTAATCCGCTTGAATCGGTTTCATCTCGATAAAAGGTATCAATCAAGTAACCTTTATCCCGTAGCTCCTTGATTCGTGCCGGTGGGTAATAAATCCCTTTGGCTCTTAATTCGTGGGTGCTATGTGGTCGTTCCTCTAAGCTCCGCAAAATAAACATCTGCTGTTCATAAGTGCTGGTGGTGTTGATGGTTTCCATAATGCCGCCTTATGAATTGATATAGGCTTGAATGTCGGCTAATCGCCAACGGGTAGAACGACCGCACTTTTTCGGCTGTGGAAAAATGCCATCTTTAACGTGTTTGTAAATGGTGGTGGCAGAAAAGCCAGTGATAGCTCGTACATCTTCAAGATCTAAAAGCTGTTTTGTTGAAGGGGTGATAGATTGGTCTTTGTTTAATGTTTCCATTCTTGCGTTCTCCTGTATTGAAGTTTGTTTTTGAACGCTGTCATTAAACTATTGAAAGATTTGTAAAGGTGGTAAGTTACCAAAATTTGTTGGTAAGTTATTTTGGTAAGTGGGATAAAGCCTTGTGGTGATTGGCTTAGCTGAATTTTGGTAAGTTATAAAAAATTTGGTAAGTTTTTACAGGCAAGAAAAAAGGCGGAATTAATCCGCCTGTTCATTAAGTTTTAAAGCCTCATCAAGTCGTTTTCTAATAGTTTCCAGTGATCTTGATTTGGTTTCCGGTGTGTTCAAAACTTCCGTGATATGCTCTGTTACATCCTCGCTAATTTGTTTTTTGTTGATATTTTTACCTCTGATATATTTATTCACATTAAAGTTTTGATTTGTGAGTAATTTCGCCATTGCGTCAATCATTAACAAATGCGTTTCCCGCTCGGTTGGATTGTAGTTTTCATCAAGATTGCTTACTGGTAAAACTTCTTGGGAATTGGCCGCACTTTGCTGAGCCTGTAATTGGTTTTCAAGCTCGGTGATTTTGGCTTGTAATTCTTCTACGTTGCGGTCTTTTCCTTGATCGGATTTAGGGTGATTTTCATCAATACTTGAAATCATCGGATTATAAGGCGGTAATTCCCATTTATAGCCGTAGTGTTTCGCCCACTTTTCTAATTCTACATGACCTATTGATAGACTTTCATCTATACTTTCAGGGTAAAGAACATCACTATTTTTTAATTCCCCCGTTTCTATAGCAGATTTTAAAGCTCGATAAATTGGGTAATAGCTATCATGTTTATGGCGATTAAACTTAGTTGGATTTAAACCTAGCAATAGTGCGACTGATTCCACTTCGCCAAAATAAGCCATAGAACAATAAGGCCGTAATTCAACCATTAGCTCCCTTTTAAAAGTGAATTTTTGCGTTTTTACTCCGTCAAGTTTAATGCCCAATGCGTTTTCCAATTCAGATTTATTTACATATAGTCTTTTTGCTTGCCATTCTTCGATCAACATGCCATCTCCCTATTCCTAGAACGGAATTTCTTCATCTATTTTGTAGCCTTGGTTTTTATTTATTGAGAATAGATAATCTCTTAGCGATTCTTTTTGAATGGTTAATCTTGGTTTAATTCCATTGTGTCTTTCATAAACACATACATTCTTTCCAGTTTCCTCAAGGATAGAAATAATTTGATAAGTCGCATTGATGATATTTTGGGAATTAACAAATTTAAGCAAATCAAAAATACTTACAAATTCATCTTGCTGTTCTTCACTATTTGAAGTCATAAAACGCCCCTTAACGTTGCCCTTATTTGAGGAAGTGCGACAAATAGCAATAAGGGTTACTATCTTTCAGCGTGGTTAATTACGCCCCGCCTAGTCGCACCTGTTCGGCTTGTTAGTTTTTACTGGTTCTTATTATTTCATACGTTTTTATGCGTTTCAATGTGTTTTTATACAGTAAATAAAAGAGGTAAATGCCAGCCGCACTTTTTCTAAATATCCACCAGCGACAAAGAACAACGTTCTACATAATCGCCCCATAGCTGCATAACTTCTATACGCTGTTCTAGGTAATCAGAACGGTTATAGGCTTTTCGGGTTTGGTCGGCGATGATATGAGATAAACAAGCCTCCACCACGTCATAATTAATCAGTTGTTCATTTAGATAAGTGCTGGCAATACTGCGTAAACCGTGGGCGGCAAGTTTGCCGGCATATTTGCCACCAGCGATCAATTTAATCGCCCTATTTGCGGTTTGTGGGTTCATTGCTTGGTTGGCTTTCATCTCACTTTGAAAGATATATTGCTCGCCAGCAGTGAGCTTTTTCATCTTGTCTAACAGTTGCATAGCTTGGGTAGATAACGGGACGATATGGCCACGCTTACCGCCTTTCATCTTCTCGGCAGGAATAGCCCATAGCTTTTGATTAAAATCAATTTCCGCCCATTCAGCACTCACCGCTTCTTTAGGGCGCACCATGGTTAATAGTTGCCATTTGATTAATAGCTTTACTTGCATTGAGCTGTTGCTATCTCGTAAATCAGAAAGAAATTCAGGCAATAATTCAGGGCGGATAGTGGGATTGTTCTCGCTGGTGGGCGCACTAAAACTTGATGCCACATTTACGCACTTATTAAACTCAATCAAGCCACCATTTACGGCAAAATTTAGAATTTCATTAAGTAAACGGATCACCCGTTGAAGAGTGTCATTTATGTCACGCTCCTTGAGTGGAGTTAATGTCTCAATCACTAACTTAGGTGTGATAGTAGATATGGGCATACTGCCTAGCTTTGGGAATAGGTGTTTTTCAAGTCGTCCCCAATTCTTCTCAAGTGTTTTAGGTTGAACTTCATCCGCTTTCTTTTCTTTCCACTTCTCTGCCACTGCAAGCAAGGTATTTATTAGCCGTTCTTGCTCTTCTGCGCTTTGCTGTTGCCGGTATTGTTGCGGATCGATATTTTGTGCAAGCAATGATAAAAATTCATCTCTGACCTTGCGTGCTTGTGATAAAGAAATATCGGGGTATCTACCCAAGCTAATTTCTGTTCGCTTAGGTGGGTAGGTATGAGGCTTGTAATAATTAAACCGCCATAGTTTTGAGCCAGTAGATTTTACACTTAAATAAAGACCGCCACCATCAAGCAGCTTATAGTCTTTTTTACTTACCTTTGCTCGCTCTATTTCGATATTTGTCAAAGGTTTCGTTATTCTTGCCATATTTTTTGGTTTTAGCAGTGCGCCTATTTGAGTTTTAGTAGTATGAAAAATCGGTTTAGTAGTACGATTTAAAGTGTTTTCAAGCCTTGTATTGATTGAGTTTTGAGCGTTTTAGTAGTACGCAAATTTAGCCTTTCTAAAACGTACTACTAAATGTACTACTAAAAAACATTGCTGTAAACGTATAAACTCGTAAGAAAACGTATGAAGAAATAAAGTAAAATGGCGTTAAGACTAGTATTTATAAGGGTTTAGTTTATGAAAACGTAAGAGGAAATAAGAAGAGAAAAGTCCGTTTGGTCCCCCCTACCGGACTTGAACCAGTGACCAAGCGATTATGAGTCGCCTGCTCTAACCAACTGAGCTAAGGGGGGAAACGCGGGTGATTATAGAGAAATAATTACGCTAAGTCTATAAGCAAAAGGATGGTCGCTTGAAAAATAACCATCCTTGCACTTGTACTTATTGAAGTAACGAAATATCCGCCACTTGTAAGAACAAATTACGTAAATTATTTAAAATAGCTAAACGATTTTGGCGTAATTTTGGATCGTCCGCATTGACCATTACTTTATCAAAAAAGTTATCAACCGCCTCGCGCAAGCCGGCCAAACGATCTAACGCTGCCTGATATTTACCCTGTTCAAAGAGCGGCGAAAGTTCTGATTGCAATGCAAGCACTTGCTCTGCAAGCACTTTCTCTTCCTCTTCGAGCAATAAAGTGCGGTCAATTTGTGATGAGATTTCACCTTCCACTTTCGCTAGAATATTACTCACACGCTTATTGGCGGAAGCAAGTGCTTCTGCACTGTCGAGGGTGCGGAAATGAGATACGGCACGCACACGGGCATCAAAATCAGCCGGTTTGGTCGGACGACGGGCCAGCACCGCTTGAATCACATCAACGGCAATGCCTTCGTCTTGGTACCACGCACGGAAACGACCAAGCATAAAATCCACTACATCGGCAACCACATTTTCATTGGTAAGTTTATCACCGAAAAATGCAGATGATTTTTGCACTAAATCCTCAAGATCAAGAGGTAAATTCTTCTCTACGATAATGCGTAATACACCCAATGCCGCACGGCGTAAGGCAAACGGGTCGGCACTGCCTTTTGGAGCTTGTCCGATACCGAAAATCCCAGTGAGAGTGTCAAATTTATCCGCCAAAGCAACCGCACTTGCCACCAAAGATTTTGGCAATGCATCGCCAGAGAAACGTGGCATATATTGTTCGTTTAACGCCACTGCCACTTCTTCATCTTCGCCGTCGTAACGGGCGTAATGCATCCCCATTACCCCCTGTGTGTCGGTAAACTCAAACACCATATTGGTCATTAAATCACATTTGGAGAGTAAGCCAGCCCTTTTCGCTTTGGCTTCGTCCGCCCCGATTTGTTTTGCAATTTCACCTGCCAACTGCTCAATGCGAGCGGTTTTATCCCGCAATGTGCCGAGTTGTTGTTGGAACAACACTGTTTCCAAACATGGTAAGCGATCCACCAATTTTTGTTTTAAGTCGGTTTTGAAGAAGAATTCTGCATCCGTTAAACGTGGACGTACAACTTTTTCATTACCCTCAATAATCGCTGTAGGATCATCGGGATTAATATTGGAAACGAAGATAAAGTGCGGTAATAATTTACCCTCTTTGTCATAAATCGGGAAATATTTTTGGTCGCCTTTCATGGTATAAACTAAGGCCTCCGCCGGCACGGCAAGAAAACGCTCTTCAAATTTCGCCGTCAATACATTCGGATATTCCACTAACGACGTAACTTCATCAAGCAAATCTTCTTCAATATCAGCCACACCGCCAAGTGCGGCAGCGTTTTCTTGCGATTTTGCCAAAATCTCTGCTTTACGTTCATTGAAATCGGCAATGACCGAGCCTTTCTCTTTCAGTAATTGCGGGTATTGATCGGCGTGTTGAATTTCAAACTCACGTTCCCCTAAAAAACGGTGACCACGAATAGTACGGCCGCTTGCCACACCTAAAATTTCACCTTCAATGAGTTCATCGCCAAGTAACATGGTGACAGTATGAACAGGGCGAATAAATTGCACAGTTTTGTCAGCCCAACGCATTGGTTTTGGAATAGGTAATTTTGCTAAAGCGTTCGCCACTATGTCGCCAAGCAAATTTTTGGTCGGCTGACCTTCGATTTTCGCACGATAAACTAGCCATTCACCTTTATCCGTCACAAGGCGTTCCGCTTGATCCACAGTGATACCACAACCACGCGCCCAGCCTTCTGCCGCTTTGGTTGTGTTGCCTCCGACATCAAACGCTGCGGATATTGCAGGCCCACGTTTTTCAATTTCTTTGCTCGATTGTTGCGTCGCAAGCGCTAACACTTTCACGGCCAAGCGGCGTGATGCCGCAAACCATTCGATTTTATCAAATGCTAGACCTGCTTGATTTAATTCTGCCTGTACGTTATCCGAAAAAGCAGTAGCTAATGTTTTCAGAGCTTTTGGCGGCAGCTCTTCTGTGCCGATCTCTACGAGGAAATTTTGGGTTGTCATTGTCTTTTCCCTTATCTAAAAATTCCGTGGGTTAAAATTATTATTTATTTGTTGCCATAATTTTGGGCTTTATATCAGTTTGATTAGTTCGCAATTTAGCGCTTTCCTTTAAATATTTTTCGCAAGGCTGAATAATTTATTAGCTCGCTAAAGCTCCAATCGAGCTATAAAAACTCAACGCATAGCGAATACCAAAGATGAATACCATAAACATTGCAACAATATTGACAATCAAGAAAAAAATAAGCTGTTTGATGTTGGTTTCTTGCCAAAGGTTTTTAAACATTACCCAGCCGGTTTCTTGCCGGTTGTCGTCTTTATTATGTAATTCGTTTAGCCCTTTTAGCATTTTTCTGCTGAAACCAACAATGTTAATCAGCATTACACTAAAAGCGATAAATGCGGATGATAATCCAAAGAAAATCAGCAAGCTAATATCTAAATCAAATTGAGCATGTTCCACAGTATTGAACATAAACAAAGCCAACGATAAAAATA
Organism: Rodentibacter sp. Ppn85; assembly: GCF_001999335.1. GTDB lineage: Bacteria > Pseudomonadota > Gammaproteobacteria > Enterobacterales > Pasteurellaceae > Rodentibacter. The sequence continues at coordinate 39,299 of NZ_MLHS01000038.1, forward strand.
ATACCGCAGGAGTAAGGTTACGCAGAAACATTAAATAATCATCGCCAATTTTAAATAGAAATTGCCAAAAACTGATTTTCTGTTTAGACATTATTTATGGATTGTCCTGTTTTTAGTTCTAATTGCCCGCATTCGATTATGATACTCTTCATTGTTAACTGGTGATACACACTGTTGTTTTATATAGGAGAAACTTTCTCCGGCAGAAACTAAACAACCATACATATCTCGTTTTCCAACAATTTGTGCTGTTTGTGTTTGAGATGTTTGGCTGCAAGCCGTTAAAACACAGGCAAAAACAACCGCACTTAGAATTTTTTTCATCATTTTTTAAATCTCTCCACAAGTAAATTCACATCTAAAATAACGCGATCATTCTCCAATAACAAAGCAGGAAAGTCCGCATAGCCTTGGGCTTTTACATTATCAAAAGCGGAGTGACGATCTCGTAAGCGCAGCCATTGTTTTAAATTAGGAATAGAAGATAATACTTCTACTCCTTCATAATCCACGTCCAAACGTTTCAGCTCTGCCACAAAAGGAGCGGTATCCGGGCATTGTTCCGCATAGTAAAGAATCGGTTTCATTATTCACTTTCTTTTTGCGCCGCAAGTGCGGTCGGATTTGGCGTTGGCTCTGCAATTTTGGTTAAACGGTTGCGATCCGTATGGTGAAAAGGTTCATCATAATTTGGGATTAGCATAACCGTATCTTGCTCGTAAGACCAAGTACCGTCATCATTGATTTTAACCTTGATCGTATAACTTTCAGTGGTGAAATTTTGCTCGATAAACGGATTGGAAATAATACCGTTTGTGAGTGAACCCCGCACCGCTTTCACGGTAAATTCTTTTGCATCCGCCGGTGCATTGCCGGTTGCAATAAGCGTTTGTCCACGCGGAATGCTTAAGGTAAAGAGAATATTGCCCGTTGCCGGTTCCCATAACCAATAACCCACTTGATCGTGAAAGGTTTCCACTTCATTTGGCTGAACAATACGGGTGTGATAACGCAAACCATAGAAAAGTTGAGGCCCGTTCGTTTGTGCGTCAATCGGTTGTAACTCTACCCGTTCAATATAAGGATCTTTTTCCGCGCCTTCCGCTTTAGGGTTAATATCTAAGCCACGCTTACCTTCCCAAATGCCCGCAAGTCCGGTTAATGGACCAAGATTAGCCAGCGTATTCACATCCGGCTCGGCTTCTGTATAAATATCTTTTGGATATTGAAAATCGCTCATCCTATCTCCTATTTCATCAATCTCTAAAGTGCGGTTATTTTCAGGTTATTTTTTACAACCGGGGAAACCGAGGGCTTCACGGCTGGCGTAGTAGGCTTCGGCAACGCCTTTGGTTAAGGCTCGGATACGCAAAATATAGCGTTGGCGTTCGGTAACGGAAATCGCTTTGCGGGCATCAAGCAAGTTGAAACTATGTGCCGCTTTTAAAATGCGTTCGTACGCCGGCAACGGCAGTGGTTTTTCTAACGCTAATAATTGTTGGGCTTCTTTTTCATATTGATCGAAACAGTAGAATAAGAAATCCGTGTTGGCATATTCAAAATTATAGGTGGATTGTTCCACTTCGTTTTGATGGAACACATCACCGTAGGTGGTTTTGCCGAGCGGACCGTCCGACCAAACCAGATCGTACACGCTGTCCACGCCTTGGATGTACATTGCCAAACGTTCTAAGCCGTAGGTAATTTCACCCGTCACAGGTTTACATTCCAAACCGCCGACTTGTTGGAAATAGGTGAATTGGGTCACTTCCATTCCGTTCAACCACACTTCCCAGCCTAAGCCCCACGCCCCAAGGGTCGGATTTTCCCAGTTATCTTCGACAAAACGAATATCGTTTTGGGTAGGATCGAAACCAAGCATTTTCAGGCTATCGAGATAAAGCTCTTGAATATTGTCCGGAGACGGTTTAATCACCACTTGGAATTGGTAATAATGCTGCAAACGGTTTGGATTTTCGCCGTAACGACCGTCAGTCGGGCGACGGGACGGCTGTACATAGGCGAATGCCATTGGCTCCGGGCCTAGCGCACGTAATGCTGTCATCGGGTGAGACGTTCCCGCCCCCACTTCCATATCAAACGGCTGAACAATAGTGCACCCCTGTTTTGCCCAGTAATCTTGTAGGGCGAGAATCATGCCTTGGAAGGTTTTTACATTGAATTGATTGCTCATAATCTTGAATCTAAATGTGATAAAAATACAGGCATTATACTTGAAACAGCAGGGCGGATAAAAGCAAAAAGTGCGGTTAAAAATCCCCGCAATTTTTATGAATAGAATTTGCATTCCCTATGAAAAATCTCAACTATGAAAGCCAATAGAGTTATGTCAAAATGCTCTCTTACTCACCCTAAAGGAACATATCTATGAAAAAAAATCTTATTACAACCGCACTTTTGCTCGGTTTCTCCGCCTTTGTATATGCGGAATCTTCCCACACAGAACTGCCTTCCATTAACGTTTATTCCGCTTATGCAACACCGGTAAATCAAGATCAAACTGCGTCATCAGTTACAGTATTGACCGAACAAGATTTCTCCGCACGTAATGCAACTTATGTAAGTGATGTGCTGAAAACGGTGCCGGGCGTTTCAATGATGAGCTATGGCGGACGAGGCTCGCTTACTAATTTCTTGATCCGTGGGGCTGATGCGAATCATACTGCTGTAGTAATTGATGGTGTGAAAATCAATCCGGTTACAGGATACGGCTATGATTTTGGCGGTTTGGCTTTAAGCAATATTGACCGCATTGAAGTGTTGCGCGGAGAACAATCGGCTTTGTGGGGCAGTGATGCAATGGGTGGGGTGATTTATATCACAACCAAAAGTGGCCTCTATAAAGAAAAACCATTTAATATTGATTTTGACTTAGGTACCGGCTCGCACCGTACACGTGACGGCTCGGTTACTGTTTCAGGCTACAATAACGGATTTTATTACTCGCTTCATGGCGATAGCCATCGCACACGCGGTATTTCTGCAATTAGCTCAGATATTTTCCATTACACTGCTGAAAATGGTACAACTTTCAAAACTGGTGGTGCAGTTGAAAAAGATCGTTTCCATCGTGATAATGCCTCTTTACGTGTCGGCTATGATGTTGGGGATAAAGGTATTGAGCTCTTATCCTCACACTCATCACAATCAGGTCATTACGATACCTCAGCTTATGCAAACGGTCATTTAATGGAAACAAACCCCAATTTTGATAATTACACTCGTACTCGTGAAACTATTTTTAAATTAAGCGGTTATATCGGTAGCGAGCAGGAATTATTCAAACAAAAAGCAAGTGTTAGCCATATTAAAACTGATAGCGATACAACAGAATTTGGTGGCTCAAACAGCAGCTACGATAGCAAAAAACTGAATGCGAACTACCAATTAGACATCAATTTCGATAATGAAGGTTATATCAAACAAGGCGTGAGCGTATTGGGTGAATATCAAAACAGCCATTATGATGCACAATCTACTTATGCAATATTCCAAAATAAAAAACTAACCGAAAAAAGTGTCGCAACAGAATACCGTTTATTCACTGAAGATGATCACAGCTTAACAATCAGTGGTCGTTATAACGACAGCTCACAATATGAAAATGCATGGACAGGCCGTATTTCGGGAGCTTATCGCGTATCACCAAACTTCCATGTTCACGCAAGCTTAGGCACTGCTATCCAAAATCCAACCATTACCGAATACTACGGCTGGAATGGTAGCTTTATCGGCAACCCAAACTTAAAGCCTGAACGCAGCCGAGGTGGCGATTTAGGTTTATTGATGGAAACTAATGACAAAGCTCATAGCCTTGATATAACGTATTTTGGGCGCAATGTGGATCGACTTATCACAACTGAAACCACCGGTATATGGCCAAATTCTGTTTCTCGTTCCGTAAATGCTGAAGGTACAACGCAAATTAAAGGCGTTGAAGTGGCATATAAAGGCAAGTTCACTGAAAAATTGACCGCTTACGGCAACTACACTTATATGCGTGCTAAAAATAGCAACGGTATTGAAGTCGCATACCGACCAAAACATACTGCAAATGCTGGCATAGCATATCAAATTACCGAAAAATTAGGAGCAGACACTAACGTTTCTTATATAGGCAACCGCATTGGCTCTTACCCATTACGCACCAAATTACCGTCTTATACTTTGGTAAATTTAGGCGCAAATTATCAAGTCATTCCAAACTTAACGGTATATGCCAATCTAAACAACCTATTTGACAAAAAATATGAAAACATTCTTGGCTACGGCCAAGACGGTCGTAATATCTATGTTGGTTTAAAAGGGTCGTTCTAACAAAAAGTGCGGTCAATTTCGACCGCACTTTACAGTGTATTATGTAGCTTACGCACAAATAAAAAATTGATACAAAATGTAGGGACGTACGTAGTACGGTCCTAGTCGATAAGCGATTGAAATTATTGATATTAGACCACAACGCAGCCCTACGCTCACATTAACATATACAATTTTGTACAACTGCTACATAATACCGAAAACTCGTATAACCTCGCTGTCCGCTTGTTTTTAACCATTCCAAAAATACCGAATAATATGAAAGAAAATAGGGGCTGAGAAACAGACAGAGTCCATTCTATCAAGCATTCCACCGTGTCCGTTTATCATTTTTCCCCAGTCTTTTACACCGTGGTCGCGTTTAATCGCAGACATCACCAAACCGCCTAAAAAGCCCATTATGCAGACAATAAAACCAATCAGCCCTGCCTGCCAATAAGTAAATGGCGTAATTGGTGCCATCAACATTGCAACTACAGTGGCGGAGATAATACCACCGACAGTGCCTGAAATAGTTTTAGAGGGTGAAAGGCTCGGCATAATTTTGGGACCGCCAAGCAATTTCCCCCAAATATACTGCAGTACATCGCTGGACTGCACAGTGGCAATCATAAAAATCACTAGCAATATATTGTTTTCATTGTTGAAATTATCCAAATTCAAAAAGAGCAAAGCGGGAACATGAGAAATACAGAAAATACAGATCATTGTCATCCATTGGGTTTTCGCTGTGCGGGCGAGGAATTGCTCGGTATTTCCACTAAGACTACCTATAATCGGTAACAACAAAAAACCATAAACGGGAATGAAGATGGAAAACATACCGTACCATTGCACTAACACAAGGTAGTATTGTATCGGTAACAATAAATAGAAACATGCCACCATACTGTAATAATCGCAACGTTTACGATAAATCACTGTCATAAATTCACGCAGCGCGATGAAGGAAATCAGAAAAAAGAGAATTGTTGCGCCAATGCGTCCAAACAGAAAAGCGATAAATAGCACTCCGGTCATTACCCACCACGCATTAATACGGGCGACTAAATTAGCAACAGTACTGTTTTCTTCGCCATATTTACTCGTAAGCAGCCGTCCGACGGTACTCGCTACAATCAGTAAACCAAACACTACGGCAAAAATAAAAGTTGTTTGCGCCAACATCACGGTTTCTCCTCTGTTTGATTTAGATTTAAGGCTAACAAAGCGTTCGTTGTACGATCTAGAAAGGCCTGTTTTGCTTCATTGTCAGCTAACTTTAACGGCTCGCCAATATAGACATCACACAAAAGCGGAATAGGCAGCCATTTTCCTTTAGGCAGCACATGACTGATGTTATCAATCCAAATTGGTACAAATTCTATATCGGGATTTTGTTGGGCGAGGTAATAAATACCGGATTTAAACGGCAAAAGCGGTTGATTTTCATCGGTATTTCTCGTGCCTTCTGGAAAAATAATCAATGAATGATGCCGTAAAGCTTCGCTCATCAATGTGATGGCTGTTTCGGGGCTTTCGCTTTGTCGGGCAATTAATACACCATTAAAAACCTGTTGAATAATAAAACGGCGCAAACGGTTTTTTTGCCAATACTCAGCGGCGGCAACGGGGCGGGTTTCCATTCTCCAGGTTTGAGGGAGCGATACCCACACCAACATAAAATCGCCGTGACTGCTGTGATTGGCATAATAAACTTTTTGCTTCGGGCTGAAGGTTAATTGCTTTTCCGATTGCGGGCGTATGCCTGTAACAAAAGAAACGAAATAACATAAACAACCATCAATAACACGAGCTAATAAACGGGAAAAAAATTGCATAATGTCTCCTAAATCAGCCATAACGCCAGTTGTGCCAAGGTAGCAAATAACGCTGCATACCACAGACGAATCGCCCCTTTTGCTCTCTGAAAAATATCTCGTTCGGTAGTTTGTTTCATTAACCCTAACATCAATAAAGTGCGGTCAAAATCGGTAAAGTTTGTCATATGCATAAAAATGCGCCGATCAAATTCAAGGCGAATATGCAGATAGAGTAAGCCCGTCGCTAATATCGCATTCAGCCCGATATAATGTGCCGTTACAAAACTTATAGCCAATAAAACAACATTCAGTATCGCCAAATAGCGGGCGGTAATAAGAAAATGAGCGGTAGTTTTGGCAGTAGTGTCTGCTAGTTCATTTGTCATTTGGTTTTCTCTTGATACAGTTTATCGGCTTGCAAAATTGTTTGACGAAGTGCATCAGATACGACTATTTGTGGGCGGACTTGTTTTACAAGCATAATAGCTTGATCCAGATCCTTCATTTTATGAGTGGCAAGTAGCCAGGTTAGCACCACGGCGGCACTGCGTCCGTAACCCAAAGCACAACAAACCAATACTGAAGAATGAGTTTGTTGCAAGCAATCTAATTTTTCTACGGCTTTGCAAAGATCTTCTGCACTTGGAGATATTAAATCGAGCATTAACATTTGTTCGTAAGCATCCGGCGGACTCAGGCAAGGTAGTTCGGCACAACAATCAAGCACCGCTTCAAATTTACGACTAACAATGATCGAACCGACGGAAATATTCTCAAAAATGACCGCACTTTTCGGTTTTCCCCACAACCAATAGACAATATTAAGCCTCGCACCGAGGAGATAAGGCAGTCCCAATGCACAAGTTGCAACGGAAAGTTTACCGTTTTCCTGCTTTTGGAAAATTTGTACTCCTCGTCCATAAGCAAGCACCACCAAACAAAGTGCAACTGCTCCCCATATCATCCATAACCACGCACCACCCAAACATGCCAATAGTAAGCAAGCCACTGCTCCTAAGCCATAATAACTCATTAAACGACGATGGTAAGCGGTCAGGTTTTGGGAGGATGGTGCAAAAATTGGGGCGATTCCCCATTCGGGGAGCAACCACAATACCGCAAAACCGACTAATCCGCCTGTGGGCAAATCTAAAAAATGATGTTGGTAGGTGGTGAGAATTGAGACTGCAATGAGCCCAAACCAAAAGCATAGTAATAACCGCCATTTCGGGAACGCCTGCCAATAAAATGCACCGACAACAATAGTTAGAATAATATGCAAAGAAGGAGCTTGGTTATACGGTTGATCAAAACCGGCCAGAGATTCAAACAAAAAGCCGGCAATCCCCGTCGTTTCAGGTTTTTGCCAACTGATTTGGAGTGGAAAAAACAAAAAGCCGAGAACAGCAATGCCTTGAGCAAGTAGCAAACGTGCCGCATAACGACGCAATTGAGCCGGATCTTGACAGAGAAAAAATACTAAAGCATAAAGTAGATTAAGTGACCAATACGGCACAATTGTCCACGTAAGAAAAGGAATCCGATGTTCCCAATCGAACACAATTTCAGGCACATTTTCTCGCTGTGCAGTCAGAAAATTAGTGAAACCATAGCTGGCGTAGAAAATTGTACCTACGCCGAGCAGATAACCCAGGCGGGTTTTGAAATTGATCATTTAGTTTTAATCGCAAGGCTCACGGTGAAAATGCCGTCTTCATCAATCCATTGATGAATTTTTTGAAAACCCGCTTGCTCCACAAGTTGATCCATTTCTTGCTGACTACGGCGACGCATCACCCAATTTGGGCTACCGTCCTTATGACTGGTTAAACAACGGGCGATTAATTCCAATTGCGGATGCCATGGTTGTCCCGTATAAATCAAATAACCGCCTTGTTCAATTGCTTCACCAAAACCGTTGAGCGAATGCATAATCAAATCGTTATCGGCAAAAAGTTCATGTAAACCTGAAACGATACCCAAGGTTGGACGAGGACTGAGATCTTGATAATTTGTAGGATCAAAGGCATTCACCTCATTAAACGTTGCAATATCTTGCAAGCCCCGTTCAGCGATCAACTTGCGTCCCGCCTCTACATTAATTGGGCTGTAATCACGCAAACGCACAGAATCGGGCTGATTTTGTGCGGTTAATGCATCCAATACGTAACGCCCATGCCCCGAAGCAATATCCAACACGTGAACAGGCTTACCGGCTTCCCGCAATTTTTGCATTGCAAGACTAATAGCTTTGGCAATATTCACTTTACGTTGGCGAATACCGCGCCAACCAATCGCATTCAAATAATTTTTATCGACCAAGCGTCCGAAAGCATTAGAACCTTGCGGCTGATTTTGATAAACGTAATCTAATGTGCTACCTGAATCATAGCCCGTTTCTTTTCCTATACGTAAGCCTTCGCTCCAACGTGCACCAAGTCTCATTAATGCTCGATAGGCTGTCCAAAATAAACCACGGGTCGAATAAGGCGATAACGGTGTGGCGAGTACATCAGCCTCCACACGGCTTGGTCCGGTAATGTGGGCTTGAGTGCAATCCACCCTTTGCACAGGCTCATCAAAACGGGCTCGGATAAAACGGCGCATTGGGGTGAAAACCAAATGATTGTTTTCTTCGCCTAAAGTGTCGTGATAAAACCCGTCCATTACATAACGTTCTTTAATACGGCTGCCTAAATGATTGTAGAAATCGTGCTGCGGTTTGTGATGTACCACCCAATCCGCACCGGAGATAAAAAGCTGAATTGGCGTGGTGATGGCTTGTGCATCAGCCACTACTCTGTCCGCCGCCTCATACAAACCAAGCAAAATACGGGTGGAAATGGCACGGGTAATGAGCGGATCTTGATTAAAACTGTTTTGGCGGGCTTTGTTGTGGGTCAAATAATGGGCTTTCACATAGCTATTTACAAAGAAATTACCACGTAATTTTGACCACAATGCCAAGCCGGTACGGGCAAACGGAACATAAAGTTTTACCTTAAATGCAGGCGATGCCAACACGGCACAACGAATTTTAGGCGCATAATCGTGCAGCCAAGCGGAAACTAAAACAGCTCCCACACTTTGTGCAATCACACAAATGTTTTCAGGGGCAATCCGATATTCACGTTCGATATGCTGCATAAATGCTTGAATATCTGACACGGAGGTAGCAAAACTCGGACTATCGCCACGCTCACCGGGACTATTGCCGTGTCCACGTGCATCCCAAGCAAAATAGGCGAAATCATCAAAACCCAACTCATCAGCCACAAACATTATTCGTCCCGAGTGTTCGTGCCCTCGGTGAAATAACACAATCGCTTTATCTTGGCTGCCATCTTTGGCGGGACGATAACGATAAAACAATTCGGTATTGTCTGCTGTTTTGAAAAATTTTTCTTGTTCTTCCATTGTTTTTTCCTTGTAGAGCGGGCAGATTTGCCCGTCGATCTAAATATTATTTAAGGCTCAAGGCAGTCTTTATCCAAGCATTTTTACGAAGTAGTCGCCAATCCTCGTTTTACTCGGTTATAAGCAGTTAAAATTAAGGCAAGATTTGCAAGCCAAAACAAGCTGCTCAAATAAATAGACAGTTCGCCAAAATAAGCGTATGCCAAACCTAGCGCACCAATCAAAAAAGCGCGATCGCTTTTACCCAAAGGTCCGTCATAACGCCGCCCATTACCATGAACTTGCCCTAAAACGCCACAAAACTCAGTGATTATTGCCAAGAAAATAAAGCCCATCACAGATTCTGCCGAAAATGGTGTGACAAAGGCAAAAGGTAAATAGAGTGCGGCATCGGCAACAACATCGGTTATTTCATTCAAATAGCCGCCTAAATCAGATTTTTGGTTAAACTCCCGAGCCAACATACCGTCAATCGCATTCAATGCCATTCGTAAAAAAAGCCAAATCGGTAACAGGTAAAATAGGCTGGAAATAGAAGAGAAAAGGGTCAGAATCATTCCCCAAAAGAGCGAGAAACCACAGGCAAACAAAGTTACTTGATTGGCAGTTATTCCCCATTGCTCAAGACGTTTCACCAATGGGCGCAATAAGTTTTGAAAGGTCGGTTTGAGTTGATAAATACTCATAATCGTCCCCGAAGGAAGAATTTTCAGTAATATAACCGAGATGTTCAGGAAAGGCAAACAAAGGAATCAAACTGACTTTACAAAAGAGTTTGATGTTACAACAAAAATAAACAAAACCATTGTATGGATTATTGAGGCATGAGTTTTGCACAATTACTATATAATATAGACACTTTGTGCAAACCCACTGCTATTCAAAGCACGACGATACCCCTTTGCTTTAATTCACTTCTTTAATTCGCAATTCTTTCGGCACTTCAAAGAACATATTTTCTTCTAGCCCTTGGAGCTCTTCTAATTTATTCGCTCCCAATTCTTTTAAGCGGGCAATAATGGATTGCACTAATTCCTCCGGAGCAGAAGCTCCCGCGGTAATCCCGATAGTTTGTACTTTATCAAACCACGCTGCTTGAATATCCGCAGGATCATCAAGCAGCTGTGATTTAACTCCCATACGGGAGGCTAATTCTGCTAAGCGGTTAGAATTTGAGGAGTTTTTGGAACCCACCACCAAAACTAAATCCGATAATTTCGCCAACTCACGTACGGCTGCTTGTCGGTTTGTTGTGGCATAGCAAATATCATTTTTGTGTGGTCCTTGGATTGACGGATATTTTTCTTTTAATGCATGAATAGTTTCAGCGGTATCATCTAAAGAAAGGGTGGTTTGAGTCATAAATGTCAATTCATCGTTTTCTTGCACAGGTAAACGGGCAATATCTTCCGCACTTTCAATCAGATAAATCCCACCTTCACCATTGCTGTATTGCCCCATCGTACCTTCTACTTCCGGATGACCTTTATGCCCAATAAGAATCGCTTTTGTCCCTTTTCTACTTGCGCGAGCCACTTGCATATGTACTTTGGTCACTAGCGGGCAAGTGGCATCAAAGACTTTTAATTGGCGATCTTTGGCTTCTTGGCGTACTGCTTGAGAAACACCATGAGCAGAAAAAATCACAATGGCACCATCCGGCACTTCGCTCAATTCCTCCACAAAAATGGCGCCGCGTTCACGTAACCCGTTCACCACAAAACGGTTATGCACAACTTCGTGACGCACATAAATCGGCGCCCCGTGAATTTCAAGGGCGAGTTCTACAATACTGATGGCTCGATCAACACCGGCACAAAATCCGCGCGGATTGGCTAAAATTATTTTCATTTTTGACCGCTCTTTTCTGTTTGTTTATCTTGTACTTTTTTCTTTTCGCTTTTAAATGCGTCTAGCATAAGCAAGCCGGCACCAATACAAATCGCCACATCTGCCATATTAAATACCGGATAATGATAAATATCCCAATAAAAATCTAGGAAATCGACCACAAAACCGTGATAGGTACGATCCACCATATTTGCCAATGCGCCACCAATAATCAGCGCATAGGCACTATTTTGTAATTTTTGCTCTGCCGTATTTTTCTTCAAAAAATACATCAACATCAAAGAAATACCAATAGCCAATACGATGAAAAAGTATTTTTGCCAGCCATCGTGATCCGCTAAAAAACTGAACGCCGCACCATAGTTACGCACATAAGTGAGATTAAATACCGGTAAAACATTCACACTTTCATATAAATCAAATTGTTGTACCACAAAATACTTCGTGAATAAATCAAGGGCAAAAGCCATCGCACTTAGCCAAAGAAAAGAGAGACCGGATTTTGTTTTAGCCATAAGAAATCCCTAAATAAATGAAAAGTGCGGTCAAAATCAACCGCACTTTGAATATGAAAATCACCTATGCAAAACGGCGAATTTCACCATTACCCATCACGTTTTCCACACAACGAGGGCACAATGCCGGATGTTGCGGGTTGATACCGATTTTATCGGAATAGTGCCAACAACGCGGACATTTTTCACCGTTGGAACGGAAAACACTCACGGCAATGCCTTCCAATTCTCCTTCGGCAACATCCACTGGTTTTTCCGCTAACGGTTTCACTTCCACTTTGGAGGTAATTAATACAAAACGCAACTCGTCGCCCAATTTTTCAAGCAATGCGCGATATTCGTCATTGGCATAAAGGATAACTTCCGCTTCCAAACCGCCACCGATTACTTTGTCGTTACGGGCGATTTCCAAGACACGATTCACCTCGGAACGAACTTTAATCAGCTGTTGCCAGTAGGTATCGTCTAATTTTTCGTTTTCGCCTAAACCGAATAAACCGGTGTAAAATTCTTCGGTGAAAATAAACTCCGAACGTGGGTTTTCACCTTGTGGCAAGTACCCCCAAATTTCATCAGCGGTAAAGGAAAGAATCGGCGCCATCCAACGAACCAATGCTTCAGCAATGTGCCATAACGCCGTTTGACAGCTACGGCGGGCAAGACTATCCGCTTTGGTGGTGTATTGGCGATCCTTGATGATGTCCAAATAGAAAGATCCCATTTCCACAGAACAGAAACGCATCAATCGTTGCACCACGGCATGGAATTGATAATTATCGTAAGCCTCTTTAATTTCGTTTTGTGCCTCAAGTGCACAAGCCACCGCCCAACGGTCAAGGCTAATCATTTGTTCCGGTTTTACCGCATCCCGTTTCGGGTCAAAACCGTTTAAATTCGCTAATAAGAAACGTGCCGTGTTGCGAATACGACGATAGCTATCCGCCGCACGTTTTAGGATTTCATCTGACACCGTCATTTCACCGGTATAATCCGTTGATGCGACCCATAAACGTAAAATATCACCGCCAAATTTATCCATAACTTCTTGCGGAGTTACGATATTGCCGATAGATTTAGACATTTTGCGCCCTTGACCATCCACGGTAAATCCGTGGGTCAATACTTGTTTATAAGGCGCTTGATTATCCGTTGCAGTGGAAAGCATTAATGACGACATAAACCAGCCGCGGTGTTGGTCGGAACCTTCCAAGTACATATCAATCCCTTGACCGCTAAATTCGGGACGATTCGCCACCACAGAGGAATAGGTTGATCCGGAATCGAACCACACGTCTAAAGTATCCGGTACTTTACGATAATGTTCTGCATCTGCGCCAAGCAATTCTTTTTCGTCCAGATCCCACCATGCTTGAATGCCTGATTGCTCGACACGTTTTGCCACTTCTTCCAATAATTCTAAGGTACGCGGATGTAATTCTTCCGTTTCTTTGTGTACAAACATCGTCATCGGCACGCCCCAAGTACGTTGGCGGGAAATACACCAGTCAGGACGATTTTCCACCATTTTTTCGATTCGTGCCTGCCCCCAATCCGGAATCCAACGCACGCCCTTAATTTCACCTAAGGCGTTGGCACGCAGCCCTTGGGTTTCCATACCAATAAACCATTGTGGTGTGGCACGGAAGATAATCGGGGTTTTATGACGCCAGCAGTGCGGATAACTATGCTTAATTTTTTCTACTTTCAGCAAATTATCCGTTTCTTGCAATTTTTCCACCACAAGCGGATTTGCCTCAAATACACCTTTGCCGGCAAAAAATTCTGTAGTTGAAATAAATTTGCCGTCATTTGCCACAAGGCATGCCATTGGCAAATCATATTTTTGTCCTACAATAAAGTCGTCTAAACCGTGATCCGGGGCAGTATGTACTAAACCGGTACCACCGTCGGTCGTTACGTGATCGCCTAAAATCATTGGTACGGTAAAATCATAGAACGGATGGTGAAAACGCGACAATTCAAGCTCTTTTCCTTTGACCGAACCCAAAATTTCCACTTGTTCCACGCCTACCGCTTTTGCTACATCTTCTACTAAATCAGCAGCTAAAATTACCCTCTCATCACCGAACTGAACCAGTTGATATTCCAGTTCCGCATTCACCGCAATAGCACGGTTAGACGGAATTGTCCAAGGCGTGGTTGTCCAAATTACCGCAGAAAGTTTGCCTCTGCCGTTACCTCGAGCATTAAATTTGGCTTCAATTTCATCCGCACTTTCTGCCGCAAAACGAACATAGATAGACGGTGAAACTTTATCTTCGTATTCTACTTCCGCTTCCGCCAAAGAAGAGGCACAATCTAAGCACCAATGAACCGGTTTCGATCCTTTGTATAAATGCCCGTTTGCAATCACTTTTCCAAGGGTACGAATAATATTGGCCTCCGTCTCAAAATTCATCGTAAGATACGGATTATCCCAATCGCCCAGCACACCTAAACGGATAAAATCTTTTTTCTGCCCTTCCACCTGCTCTGCCGCATATTCACGACATTTTTGACGAAATTCCGCCGCTGAAATTTTCTCGTTTGGTTTTCCTACCAAACCTTCCACTTTCAGCTCAATCGGTAAACCGTGACAATCCCAACCCGGGATATAAGGGGAATCAAAACCCAGTGCCGTCTTAGATTTAACAATAATATCTTTCAAAATTTTATTTACCGCATGGCCGATATGAATACTACCGTTTGCATAAGGAGGACCATCGTGCAAAATAAAGGATTTTTTACCTTTTGAAGCTTCACGAATTTTTTGGTAAAGATTTTTCTCATACCAATTTTGCAACATTACAGGCTCGCGCTTGGCTAAATCACCACGCATTGGAAAACCTGTTTCCGGTAAATTAAGCGTGTTTTTGTAATCGACTGTCATTTTATTTTCCAATTTTTACTTTTTAAAATTCTTGCTAAAAAATGCTTTTGCGGTTTCAACATCCCGTTTAATTTGTGCCTTTAAATCATCAAAAGAGGGAAATTTCATTTCCTCTCTTATTTTATGGCAAAACTCAACCTCAACCAGTTCACCATAAATTGTCTTTGCAAAATCAAATAAGTGCACTTCTAATAATTGAATCGCGCCATTAATCGTTGGGCGTTTCCCCATATTGGCGACGCCGTTAAAAATTTCGCCCGATTTTAACCGCACTTTTACCGCATACACGCCTTTAATAGGATTCACTTGGCGATGCAAACGAATATTTGCCGTGGGGAAATCCAATGTTCTGCCCAATTTATTGCCGTGAATCACCCGACCGAAAATACGATAAGGTTTGCCCAACAAACTTTCCGCAAGAGATAAATCGTCTCTTGCCAGAGCTTCTCGAACGGTTGTACTGCTAATGCGTTGTTCGTCCAAACAAAAACTATGATTATCTTCCACCGTAAAACCGAAACGCTCCCCCGCTTGTTTTAACATAGCAAAATTGCCTTGACGGTTTGCACCGAATTGAAAATCATCGCCAATGCTTAAAAATTTTACCCGGAGCCGATTCACTAATGTTTGTTCGATGAATTGTTCTGCCGATTGTTCTGCCAAAGCTCTGTTAAATTTTGCCACGATAACGACATCGACCCGGGCCTGCTGTAAATAGTGAAGCTTATCACGTAAACGCATCAAACGTGCAGGCGCATTATCGCCCATAAAATATTCACGGGGTTGCGGCTCGAACAATAATACCGCCATGGGTAAATTTAATTCGTCCGCTTCTTGGCGAAGATGGCTTAATACCGCCTGATGCCCCAAATGCACGCCATCAAAGTTGCCAATCGTCAATGCACAACCTTGTAAAACCCGACTTGCATTATGCAGTCCGCGAATTAATAACATGTCCTATCCACAAAAATTACAGAATTTCTGCATTATAGCGGTAAGTTAATTTTTTGTCAGCAAATGGTGTTTACGGATACCTAATAAAATCAACATCAAACCATAAGTGATTGCGGCTAATCCAATCAACCAAATCAACCAATAAATGCGAATGATAAAACTCATTGTCGCCCATTCATTGATATCCGGCACGTAATACCACACTGCAACGCCCATTATCAGTGCGGAAAGTAAAACTTTCATAAAAAAGACCGCACTTTGGCGTGAAAAACGGTACACATCGGACTTCGCCAAACCACGATAAAGCAAGTAAGCATTAAGTGTAGCGGACATGGCAGAAGCTATCGCTAACCCCACATAGCTAAATGGAATCGCCAACACATTGAATCCCATATTACTCACCATCGCGATAATGCCGATTTTCACCGGCGTTTTGGTATCTTGGCGGGCATAATAACCGTTGGCAAGAATTTTAATCAACATAAAACTTAGTAAGCCGGCATTGAATGCCCATAAGGAATAAGAGGCGGCATGCACATCACGTAAGGTAAAACTGCCCCGCATAAAAAGTGTCAGCAACATAGGGCGGGCAAGCACGGCGATACCGACCGCCGCCGGTACGCCGAGTAATAGAATCATGCGCACCCCCCAGTCCATCGTATTACGAAAATCCGCCGCACTTTGTGCTGAATTCTCCTCGCGATTGACGTGATGACGTGCGAGGGTTGGTAAAATTACCGTAGAAATCGCAATGCCGAACAAGCCAAGGGGAAACTCCAGCAAACGGTCGGAATAATAAAGCCAGCTGATAGAGCCGGTCATTAAAAAACTGGCAATAATTGTATCCAGTAATAAATTGATTTGGCTGACGGACACGCCAAACAAAGCCGGAATCATCAATTTACGAATTTTTACCACGCCTTCATCGTGCCACGCCCATTTCGGTTTCACCAAAAGTCCGGCTTTTTTCATAAAAGGAATTTGGAATAAAAATTGCAATAAACCGCCGAGAAAAATACCGATGGCTAATGCAAGATCAGGATTATCCATTCTAGGTGCGAGGAAAAGTGCGGTCGCAATCATCGCAATATTTAATAACACCGGCGAGAAAGCCATTACCCCAAACTTGCCCAACGTATTCAACACCGCACCGGAAAGTGCAACAAAAGTGACAAACCACAAATAAGGAAAAGTAATTTTCAATAGCAAAGAGGCCTGTTCAAATTTATGGGCATCAGGCCCGTCATTAAGCCAATCGGTGAACCATCCCATACCAAATAATGCGGCAACAACAGGTGAGCCCACCATCGCCAACAAAGTTACGATACTCACCAAACCGCCTAATGTACCGGACACCTTACCGATAAATTCACGGGTTTTATCCAGATCACCTGTTTTACGATATTCTGCCAACACAGGAACAAAGGCTTGGGAAAATGCCCCTTCTGCAAATAAACGACGGAGAAAATTCGGAATACGGTTGGCAAATAAAAATACATCAGCCGCGGCCCCCGCACCAATCAGATGTGCGATGACAACATCACGCACCAAACCTAACACACGTGATAATAATGTCATACTGCTGACAATCACGCCCGATTTTAAAAGTCGTTTACTCAAAACATTTCTCTCTTGGCTAAAAATTTTGCTTAATTGTATAGAAATTTTGTTTTTACGCTATATTCCACGTAAAAAAACTGATAAAATCCGCCCACATCGTTTGTGTGAGCCCCTATTGAAAGCGCTTGTAAAAATAACGATGCTTACTTTCGGTTGTGTCTCACCGAAACCAACACAAATTTTCCATTGACAAACGTATAAAAAATCGTCATATTGACGCCCTTTATTTTGTCACACTAATTAACAGAAATTTTAGGAGTTTGACCTTGGCTAATATCAAGTCAGCAAAAAAACGTGCGGTACAATCTGAAAAACGCCGCCAACACAACGCAAGCCAACGCTCTATGATGCGTACTTACATCAAAAAAGTTTATGCTCAAGTAGCAGCAGGTGAAAAAGCAGCAGCTGAAGCAGCATTCGTTGAAATGCAAAAAGTTGTTGACCGTATGGCTTCAAAAGGCTTAATCCACGCTAACAAAGCAGCAAATCACAAATCTAAATTAGCTGCGCAAATCAAAAAATTAGCGTAATTAAAACAGCATAAAAAAAGACCGCACTTTGATGTGCGGTTTTTTATTTCTCAAAGTTTCCCCTATTTAAATATATTTTATCTATTGATAACTTGTTTTGTTACTGCAATTTTATTGTCAGCATAACGCACTACATCTTTAATCACTAGCTTTTGCATAGCGGAAATCAGGGTTTCCATAAAATAAAAGTCAATTTGGGCGATTTTATCCAATCCTAAGTTGGGTTTTATTGGGAAAGATAACTTCTGAGTTTTGATTATTTTTTCACTAAAACTTGAACTTCCCCAAGAAAAAGTACTAAAAGCTTTTACCATAATTGGAATAAAAAATTGTGCATTTCCCTTGTTAAATAAAGTTAGTTTAGGTTTTAACACCTTGATTTTATCGCCTGTAAAATAAGGTTTTTCTTGATAAAACATTGTTGCTGTATCCTGTCCAAATGAGATGGTATTACCTTTATTTAAATAACTTTCGCTCTCGTTCAGATAACCTTTAATTCCATTATTGACCGATGTTCTCACAACATAAGGATAGCCGGTATCTTCAATTTTAACTTTATTAGCATCAAACCTTTTCTTAGATGGTTTTACTTCAAACAAGTCCTGCAACTCAAATTCCGCCCACACCACTTTGCCATTTTCAAACTCAGCAAGCACCTGTTGTTCAGCCGTGGTGAGCGTATAGTCTTTTAAACCTGTAACCAATAAATAATCCTCTAGCTGTGAGAGGCGTGAAACTTTGATTTGGGCGATGAAATTTTCCATAAAATCAAAGTCAATTTGGGCGATTTTATCCAAACTTGAGTTGGGACTTATTGGAAGAGGAATTTTATTTCCTTTGATTCTTTCCCAACCTGCTTTGTTTGTCCACTCATAGTTGCCATAAATTGCTTTTGAAATGCTTGCTGTTAAAAATAGATACTGATTATTCGTCAAAAGATCATCAGTATATATCCATTTAATGGCATATGCATCTTGTAAAACAGTAAATTCTTTATTTTGATAAAAGGTGGCTCCTGTATTTGCACCATTTGCAGAAATTGAAATTACATTTTTTAAAATAGTTGCATTATCTCTAGGGACATAATTATTTAACCCTTGATTTTGAATACCAGCAGTTAGAGCAGGTAAATTAAACCCTCTTTCTGGATTATTTGGTAAATCATTAGTTTTATAGTTAAGTTTTTTTACTTTTATTTTTTCAAACAACTCCTGCAACTCAAACTCTGCCCATTTAACTTGTTGCAATTTTTCCGTTAAATGGGTTTCTATTTTCCCAAGCGTTCGTCTTGTTTATCTTGTTTTTTTAATAGTTTAGAAACTTCCCACGCCAAATAATCACTAACAGTCTTTTTAAAATCCTCAAAAGTAGGCTTAGTATCCATCGGTGCAGTTTGGTTCCAATCTGCACCGTTTTTCGGGTCTATGGTATTTTCAAAATACTCTTTTTTGCTAAACAACTTCAATTTAGACTGACCAAAACGTACCAAATTAACCACTTCTTCATAGCGTTGTCGAGCATTGTCGGTATCTTTTAAGTTATTACGGGCTTTTTTACGGTTGGTTCGGGTATAGCCGTCATTAGAAAAATCAATAAATTTGACTAACTCATCTTTTTCATGTTTTTCACCCACTTTAAACACATAAATATTAGTCTGTACGCTAGATTTACCGATAAATAAATCAATCGGCATTTTAATACTTGCAAGTAGGGTGTGTTTTTGCAAAATGCGTTGATTGATTTCTTTTGCCTTACCACTTCCTGCTGTGTTTTGAATAATAATCGCCGCATAGCCTTTGTTCATCATATTTAAGGCAGCTTCTACAAAGTTCATTCCATTGCCAGTAGCAGAATAAGGCGGATTCAGAATAAAAGCGTCTGCTGGGAATTTATCATCAGTATTACCAAAGCCATATCTACCGTCAAAATCGGTCAATGAGTTTTTGTTAATGATATTAGAGCTGCCATCGCCCATCATAATCATATTCAAAATAGCAAGCATATAAACGCTAGAAAGTAATTCCAAACCCAACAATTGTTTAGCTTTAATATGGGCTTCTTTGCGGCGTAGTTCTTCGGGCGATTGAATATTGGCTTTGGCATCTTTAAGCATTTCATTCATTGCGGCGACCAATAGTCCAGCTGAACCTGTAGCAAAGTCCCAAACATAACTATCTTTATTCACCCGTGCCAATTTAACCAATAAAGTCGCCACATAAGACGGTGTTAAAACCACATCGTTGAGTTTGTCTTGTGTGAATCCGAGCCAAGAGTACATCTCGTTAAACAGCTTACCCGTGAAGTCTGTAGTTAAGCCGATTTTGTAATAAATACCCAAATCATCAATAATCTTAGTAAATACACGTTTAAGCTGGCTTTCGCCATTTTGCGGTTTGTTGATATTATCGGTTAAAAGCGTATTAGATAACGTGCGGATAATTAACTCTTTTTTATCCTGCGGTAATTGCTTTTCATTAAAAAAGGCGTTGATTTTACGAATAATAATATCACCATCTCGGTTGCCCTCTTCTTCAGATGATTTTAAATCTTCTTTTTCCAAAGGTTTTACCTTGTTTGGTACGCCAATCGTAGCAATGATTGAAGCTGCAACAAGATAAACACGGTCGTTTTCGCCTAAACCTTTTTCGTTTTGGTAAATATCGTTATTAAGTTTGATCAGACTGGTATCAATTTCTTTTTCACGCTTTTCTTTGATTTTTTCTAATTCTTCAGGCGAAAGTTTGATCTGCTTAACCTGTGCGATAAAATAGTCAAAATTTTCTTTAGCAAGAAAAGAAAAATCGGAAAATTCACCGACTTTCTGCCCCACGCCAAGATTCGATTTTGCAACATAATAAACCCCGATTTGATGGTGAATTTTGCCTTTTTCGTCTTTTTCACCCGTCATACCAATGGCAATAATATCGGTGTAGCTGGTGTGGTGGAGCAAAGCGTTAGCATAATGTACCGCTCCATTGACTGCATAGCCATTGATATGCTTGAAATTCGGTTCATTTTTCGCTGTGCGATTATCTACATTGCCTTCGGCATCTAATTTGACTAACTTATCACCATAGCCTTTATATTCAATCAAAATAGGGTAATATTCAGTGTTAGCTGTCTGTAACAACAATTTTGCGTCAGGGCGATTTGCCCCCATACCGCCACTTTTAGAAAAATAATCTTTCAATGCTTTATCAATTTCATCATTGAGTATTTCTTGTTCTAATTTATAGTCTAATTGATACTTTTTCAGCCAGCTATTCGCTAAATCTGCAATATTAGGTTCGATTGATTGCAACTTCTTTGCCATTCTTACACCTTGTTATCCCCGTAAAAAAGATAGATAAAATTGTTACATTATTTTAAATCTTAATTTTTGTGCAACAGCCTTTACACCAAATTCCACTTTAACTTTAACCTTAACTTTCCTTCATTAAACTCGCCTTTCTCCGCTTCCCAATATTTTTCGTATCCTTGTGACGTAGCTTCACTTTTTTCTTCGCCTCTGTTTTTTTCTTTTCTTCCCGTTTTGTTTTGATACGGGCTTTTTGTTTTTTACTCACCGATTTAATTTCGCCGTCTTTCGGTGGTTTGGTGCGAGGTTCTAAGCCTGCTAAAACACGGGCTTTTAGAATTTCCTCCGTGTAACGCTTGATTTTACCGAGCAATTTATAATCGTGTGCTTCCACAAAAGATACCGCCGTCCCTTTTTTACCCGCTCGAGCGGTACGCCCAATACGATGTAGGTAAGTATCCGCACTATATGGCAAGTCAAAATTCATCACATGGCTAACATCATCAATATCAATACCACGAGCCGCTACATCGGTTGCCACTAACACCGTGACCACATCTGATTTCAATTTATCAATGGCATTGTTACGTTGGGTTTGTGCCATTTCACCTTCCAAGTAAGCGGAACGAATACCCCGTTTACGCAAGGTTTCGGAAAGTTCTCGGGCATTTTCACGGCGACGCACAAAAATAATGCCTCGGCTTACTTTTTCTGTTTCAATAAAACGAGCCAATAATTTCACTTTGTGTTCATAGCTATCGGCGTGGTAATACCATTGATTGATTTTTTTACGTTCGCGGCGGCTTGGTTCGGCATCCACTTGTACAGGATCATTAAGCAAACGTTCGGCAAAATCGACCAATAATTCGCCCTCTAAAGTTGCTGAAAATAATAACGTTTGTTTACGCCAACGGGTTTCCGCCGCAATTTTTTCCGCATCCTGTCCAAAGCCCATTTGCAACATTCTGTCCGCTTCATCAAAAATTAATATTTCCACTGAACGGCAATCAAAATTTTCTTCTTGAATGTATTGCAATAAGCGCCCCGGTGTCGCCACCACCAAATCTTGATTGGTGTTAAACACCTCGCCATGGTTTTGATATGCCACACCACCGGTGATGGTGGCAATATTTAAATGGGTAAATTGTGCCAATTCTTCCGCTTGTTGCGCCACTTGCATTGCCAGCTCACGGGTTGGTGTTAATACAAGAATACGTGGCGGGCCGGGCTTACGACGTGGATAATCAAGCAGATGTTGCAATGCCGGTAGTAAAAAAGCAACGGTTTTGCCCGTGCCGGTCGGTGCCGAGCCTAGCACATCACGCTCTTCCATCGCAGCAGGAATGGCTTCCATTTGGATCGCAGTTGGACGCTTGTAGCCTTTTTTCTCAAGCGCTTTTAAGAGCTCAGAGGAAAGATCAAATTGCTCAAATTGGGGAAAATTCATTATTGTACGGTTCTTTGTTAAAATTGGCGCAAATTATACCTGAAAAGCCTCGAAACGCCTAAAAATAAACAGGAAAGTGCGGTCAATTTAAGCAATATTTATGAGTAGTTTTACCTTTAAACAATTTCACATTAATCAACAACATTGTGCGATGAAAGTAGGCACAGACGGCATTTTGCTGGGTGCGTGGGCGGATGTGAATCATTGTAAAAATATACTTGATATGGGGAGCGGAACGGGCTTGCTGGCATTAATGCTTGCACAACGCACAAAGGAAGATAGTCAAATTTATGCTGTAGAATTAGATCCTGCTGCAGCACAACAAGCACAAGAAAATATTACGCTTTCACCTTGGAAAGCACGTATCAATTTGATTCGGGGAGATGTTCAACATTTTTTATCCGATACGAAAGAAACCTTTGATCTCATTGTTGCCAACCCGCCCTATTTTGAACAAGGCGTGGAATGTAAAAACAAAGAAAGAGAGTTAGCCCGTTATACCAAACAAACTCATTCGGACTGGCTGACGTGGGCGGCTGAACGTTTATCGGAAAAGGGCAAAATCAGTTTTGTGTTACCCTATGAGGCGGCAAAAACGCTCGAAAAACTGACCGCACTTTATTGTGTCAAACAAACGGAAGTCATTACAAAAATCGGAAAATCACCGCAAAGAATGTTAATCACTTTTGCCAAACAACCGCAAGAATTAGAGCACAATCAAATCATGATCTACAATGAGAAAAACCGCTATACGGACGAATTTATTGCACTAACAAAGGATTTTTATTTGAAGTTTTAACAAAAAAGCGAACTCTACGGTTCGCCTTTCTGTGAAAAGTGCGGTCAATTTTGCGTTTGTTTTGTCAATTTCGTCCAGTTGTAATAACCATAAAGCGAGTTCAACAAATAGGCACTATACATTAAATACATCGCCGGTGTTTCCGCCCATAACTTAATAGAAAGAATATTAAGGACAATCCATAATAGCCACTGTTCACGATAACGCAAAATCATCAGTAACTGTGCCGCCACCACGATAATGGTGGTTAAACCGTCTAAATCGGTTGAACTCCCGCCTGCCGCCTTCAAGGCTTGCACAAATAAAAGTGTGCCAATGCCGATAAAAAGCATAAGGGCAATCCAACCTCGCAGGGTAAGCGATTTTGCCACCACGCTTTCACCGCCATGGTCATTTTGCATATTGTTTTTCCACATAAAATAGCCGATGTACTGTGCTGGCAAATAGACATAAAGCACGGTGTTCATTTCCCCTAAGAGATTTTGCCCCCATGCTACATAAAAATAGGTATAAGCAAAAATCAAGCCGAAGAAATAGTTACTGATTTTCCCTTTACTCACCAATACCACGCATAAAATACCTGAAATACCGGAAATCATTGCCAACCATGTATCCGGTGCTTGCACATACGCCCAAATTTGTGCAGTGATAAATACCACCAACCAGACTACTTCAAAAGGTTTCCAACCGGATAAAAACTCACGTTTAAGACGTTCGGACCAATCCATTTTTTTACTCCATAACAATGAAAAACTATGCCATTTTCACACCGCACTTTAGTAAAGTAAAGCGTAGAATCTTGGTAATCATGGCAATTGTGATTAAGCTCACGGTTTTCATTGCTTTCCCTTTTAATCGGGCTACAATAGCCGCCCGAATTTTAATGAATAAAAAATAGAGAATTGTATGACACCTTTTGCCCTTGGTCAGCGTTGGTTAAGCGAAAGTGAAAATAATCTTGGATTAGGCATCGTCACCGCTTTTGACGCCCGTACCGTGAGTTTGCATTTCCCCGCTTCCGACGAAACACGCATTTATTCTATCGCCCAAGCGCCACTTACCCGCATTCAATTTACCAAAGGCGAAACGTTAAACCATAAGGACGGTTGGCAAGGCACTATTGTCGATATTCAACCCCTGAACGGCCTGAATTTTTATTTGGTAGAAAATCCGCTAGGCGAACAAGTCATCGTTCAAGAAGGTGATATTTCTCCGCTTATTTCCTTTAGTTCGGCAAAAGATCGGCTCTTTTCCGCACAATTAGATCGTAGCCATCATTTTGCTTTGCGTTATCGCACGCTAAAACATCAACAAGCCCAATTTCAATCGCCTTTACGCGGTTTGCGCGGGGTACGTGCCGGCTTAATTCCCCACCAGTTGCACATTGCCTCGGAAGTAGGAAATCGTGTGAATCCGTGCGTATTGCTCGCCGATGAAGTGGGCTTAGGTAAAACCATTGAAGCAGGTATGATTTTGCAAAATCAACTTTTTGCCGAAAAAGTACGGCGTGTCTTGATTGTTGTTCCCGAAACCTTGCAACATCAATGGCTGGTTGAGATGTTGCGCCGTTTTAATTTGCACTTTTCATTATTTGATGAAGAACGTTGCGAGGATTTTGCGATCAGTGGCGAGAATCCTTTTAGCTCGGAATCACTGATTATTTGTGCATTAGATTGGCTGGCAAATTCCCCTAAACGTACGGAACAAATCTTGTCAGCCGGTTTTGACTGCCTAATTGTGGATGAAGCCCATCATTTGGTTTGGACTGAAAACGCCCCAAGTCAGGCTTATTTGTGTGTTGAACAATTGGCAAACGCCATTCCTTCCGTTTTACTATTGACTGCCACACCGGAACAATTAGGACAAGAAAGCCATTTTGCCCGCCTACGCTTACTCGATCCCGAACGTTTTTTTGATTATGCCACTTTTCAAAAAGAACAACAAAATTACCAACCGGTGGCGCAAGCGGTGCAATCTTTACTGGAAGATAAACCACTAAGTGCGGTCGAAAAAAATCATATTTCTCAATTGCTGGGAGAACAAAATACAGCGCAACTTTTTCAAGACATTAATAATTCTAATGAAGAAGAACAATCAGCACGCCAAACCTTAATCCAAAACTTGATTGATCGTCATGGCACAAGTCGTGTGTTATTCCGTAATACACGTCAAGGCGTGAAGGGATTCCCGCAACGTATTTATCACCCCATCACCTTAACCGCAGAAAATACGGCAAAAATTGACCTCATAAAAACACAATGGCTATTGGACTTCTTAAAAACACAACGTAATAAAAAAGTCTTTGTTATTTGTCAAAGTGCGCTAACCGCTATTCGCCTTGAACAGCATTTACGTGAGAAAGAAGGGATTCGAGCTACTGTTTTCCACGAAAAAATGTCAATTATCGAACGAGACCGTGCCGCCGCCTATTTTGCCGATACGGAAAATGGCGCACAGGCATTGCTCAGTTCAGGTATTGGCTCAGAGGGGAGAAATTTTCAGTTTGCGGACACCTTAATATTGTTTGATTTGCCGCAAAACCCCGATTTACTTGAACAATGTATCGGACGTTTAGATCGCATCGGTCAGCAAAATGATGTGCAAATCTACCTGCCTTGTGTGAAAGAATCCGCAGATTATGTGCTGGCTCGCTGGTATCACGAAGGATTAAATGCCTTTGAACAAACCACGCCGATGGGAATGGCATTATTTGAACAGTTTGCAGAAGCACTGCAAAAAGTGCGGTCAAATTTAACCGCACTTTCAGACTTGAACACTCTCATTGCAGATACAAAACAAGCACGTGAAAAACTCAAAACAGAGTTGGAACAAGGGCGTGACCGTCTATTAGAACTCAACTCCAACGGCGGAGAACAAGCAAAGCGGTTAGCCAATGCTATCGCCGCACAAGATAACGAGGTGGAATTAGTCAATTTTGCCCTGAATTTGTTTGATATTATTGGGGTAGAACAAGAGGATCTTGGCGAAAACAGCATTGTGATCAGCCCTACCGGTACAATGCTTGTGCCGGATTTCCCGGGTTTAAAAGAAGAAGGCGTGACGATCACCTTTGATCGCAATCTTGCCCTTGCCCGTGAAGAATTGGAATTTTTAACTTGGGATCATCCAATGATTCGCCAAGGTATTGATCTTATCGCCTCGGGTGATATTGGAAAAACAGCAATGGCATTACTGACTAACAAACAATTACCTACCGGCACGCTGTTGTTAGAATTAATTTATGTGGTGGAATCACAATCGCCGAAAGGATTGCAGCTCAATCGTTTCCTACCGCCTACGTCGATCCGATTATTGCTTGATAACAAAGGCAATAATATTGCCGAACAGGTTGAATTTGAAAATCTGCACAGCAAATTGAAACCGCTTGGTAAAGATGTGGCAAATAAAATGATCAAAATGGTACGCCCGACTTTGGAACAATTATTTTCCCTAGGTGAAAAAAAAGTCCAACCTCTTGCCCAAACTTATATTAACCACGCGCAACAATTGGCAAATCAAACCTTGAGTGTGGAAATTAATCGATTACAAGCCTTACAAATGGTGAATAAAAATATTCGCCAAAGTGAAATTGATATTTTAGAGGCACAGCGTACTCAATCTTTAGAAACATTGGCAAAAGCAACGTGGCGATTGGATAGTCTTCGAGTTATCGTCACCAATAAGGAATAACTATGGCACTGATTGAATATCGTCCTCCAATGGAACCTTATTTAGACATTGTTTATCAAGATAACTATATTTGCGTGGTCAATAAACCGAGCGGACTCCTTTCCGTACCGGGCAATCAACCGCAATATTACGACAGTGCGATGAGCCGGGTGAAGGAAAAATTTGGTTTCTGCGAACCGGCACACCGTCTTGATATGGCAACTAGCGGCATTATTTTGTTTGCCTTGAGTAAAGCGGCGGATAAGGAACTCAAACGCCAATTCCGCGAGCGCGAGCCGAAAAAATATTACCAAGCCTTAGTCTGGGGACACCTTGTACAAGACCGTGGCGAGATAGATTTCCCGATGATTTGCGATTGGGAAAACCGCCCGCGCCAACGTTTAGATTTTGTCCTCGGCAAAAGAGCGGTCACAAAATTTGATGTTTTAGCACGTTTACCCAATAACAGCACTCGTGTAAAACTTACGCCGATTACCGGGCGTTCCCACCAATTACGCCTGCATATGCTGGCGCTCGGTCATCCAATTTTAGGGGATAAATTCTATGCTCATCCACAAGCAAAAAGTATGTCATCACGCCTTTGTTTACATGCGGAATCATTAAGCATTACCCACCCTATCACCGGTGAACCTATGACTTTTTGTGCAAAAGTAGATTTTTAACGAAAAACATCCTCCCCAAAACATGGGGAGGATACCGATTATCTAATCTTCTTTTCCTAAAATCTGATTTACTTCGCTTTTATATAATACCGCTTTCGCGCCGAAAACGGCTTGAATCCCTCCTCCGACTTCCAACACATCAATAGCACCAAGGGATTTTAAACGTGCTTTATCGACTAATTTCACATCTTTAACCGATACTCGCAAACGGGTAATACAGGCATCCACATTTTCAATATTTTCCGCCCCACCAAGACCCGCAATAACATAGTGGGCATTTTCAGTGAGAGAAGTCGTTTGTAATTCCGCACTTTCCTCTGCTTCCGCTGCTCTTCCCGGTGTCATCACATTGAATCGGGTAATTAACAAACGAAATGAGAAATAATAGAGTAACGCCCAAGGAATACCAACTAAAACCACACGAATCCAATGCGTATTCTCATTGCCTTGTAAAATACCGAAGAGTAAGAAATCAATAAGTCCGCCGGAAAAAGTATTCCCAATGGAAATATTGAGTAAATCGGCAATATAAAAAGAAACACCGTCTAAAAATGCATGAAATACATAAAGCCAAGGTGCAACGAATAAGAACATAAACTCGATAGGTTCAGTAATGCCTGTGATAAATGAGGTTAACGCCGCGCCTAAAAACAATCCGCCAACTTTTGCCCGACGGGATTTTGGCACGCAATGATACATCGCTAAGCAAGCAGCCGGCAAACCAAACATCATGGTATCAAAACGACCGGCAAAAAAACGCGTACCTTCGGTGAATAAACCTTGATGATTAGGATCGGCTAATTGAGCAAAGAAAATTTTTTGTGCCCCAATGATGGTTTCTCCATTTACGATTTCCGTCCCGCCTAATTCGGTGTACCAAAATAGCGGATAGATCATATGGTGTAATCCCACTGCGCCACTTAACCGCATAAGAAAACCGTAGAAAAATGTTCCGATCTCATCCATTGAAGCGATGCCTTTACCGGCAGAGACCAGCCAGCCTTGAAAGGTCGGCCAAATTAAAAAGAAAACTGCGCCGATAAAAATCGCCGCAAATGCCGTAACGATCGGCACAAATCGAGAGCCGCCAAAAAAGCCCAAGATTTGCGGTAATTGGATATTATGGTAACGATTATGTAGTTTTACTGTTACCAAACCCATAACTAATGATCCGATCACACCGGTATCAATACTTTTTACCTCAGGAGAAAAGAGAGGAATTAAGGCTGAAATCGTCCCGCTCATAATTAAATAACCGACTACTGCTGCAAGTGCGGCAACGCCTTTATCCCGTTTTGCCAAACCAATACCTAAACCGATACAGAGAAACAATGCCAAATTCGCAAATACGACCGAACCCGCAGAAGACATAATTTGGAAAATACCTTGCAGCAACGAATTATCCAGTACCGGATAGGCTTGCAGTGTGGCTTTATTGGATAGTGCGCCACCAATACCAAGTAACAGACCGGCGGCAGGTAAAATAGCGATCGGCAGCATAAAGGCTTTACCGATTTGTTGGAGTTGTTTAAACATAGATTCCTCACATTAAGTTAAAATTTGCGGTGTCTATTATAAAGCTTGTTAACCATCCCATGAACATATATTACATTACCAGTTCCAAAAATTTAATCGCTCTCTTTAGCTTACTCATAAACAACCAACTCCCCAACGCTTCGTATTTTCACTCGTTCCCCTTAAATAGTTTGGGATTCGCATAGTCAAGATTTCCATCAACGATAGATTTTTCTCAGTTAGATCTATTTCTTAAATGTTCAATTACCCCCTCCTTTACTTTTGAGTTAACTCTATTCATGTTAAAGCTTGATAACATCAGTTTTAAACGAAATTTTCTTCACCATTCAGTCGTCGTCTTCTAATTGTAAAGGAACAAAAAAACGACCGCACTTTTAAACTGTTAGCCTAAAAGTGCGGTCAAAAAATCCAACGGATTTTGAACGTTGGCTTTACCTACGGCTCCGAAGGCGCGAATCAATCACCTCGATGATTTATAAGTTATTTTTTCGGTTTCTTCGATAGCCCCGTTTCTAAATCTAACCCGTTATCCACTCACCCCAGCCTGATTTGCCAGTTTCATCATTAATGACTCACTCGGTTTAGCCGGTACCAATATCACAACAAAGGCCTTCTAGTCCTTCAAAAATTTTAGAAAATGTTATTATGCATCCTAAGTTTGAAAAATAGGAGGCTATTAGATCATAATTTTTCTAAAAGTGCGATCTTGCTCTGTCTTTTTTACCAAAGGTAACAACAATGTCAATCTGCGACATCTAAATCTGGAGGCATTCCTCCTAGATTATAAGCTTCTAATTTGATCGGAGAATGGGGTTTAATATTAAAAATCGTGAGTGTACCCTGAGTTGCCGGTAGCAAATGAGCAGCGGATAAACCAATAAGGCTATGACAAGCCGCACGAATGACACCACTATGAACAACAGCCAAAATGTCACCGGAAGATTGCTCTGCCCATCTCAGTAAACTTTGCTTAATACGTTGACAAAAATCATGCCAATTTTCCCCATCTTCCGGTGTATAGTCACCATTACGCCAATCCCGATACAAATCCGCCTGATGTTGAATCAAATCACTTTTCTTTAATCCCGACCATTTCCCCATATTAAGCTCACGCAACTGAGGGTCTCGTACGGCTTCAGTATATCCGATAAGTTCTGCTGTTTTTACTGTTCTTCCTAAATCAGAACAAACCACTAATTGGGGGGACAATTGTTGAATAAGAGGTTTAATTGCTTGTGCTTGACGTATGCCTCTTTGCGATAGTGGAGAATTACAATGCCCTTGTAAGCGTTTCTCAATATTCCATAAAGTTTCGCCGTGGCGTAATAACATTAATCTCATATTTATACCTTCTTTTATAAACCGTAACCTAATAATTGAAACCAAGTAAAGATTGATATGGAAATAATTGTGGCGCTAATTAAACAGGTGATCAGCCCATATTTCATTTGATCGATAACACTGAAATATCCCGTTGCAAAATAAATGGTGTTCACTTTGGAATGCGGGGGAAGAGTGACGGTATATGTCAGAGTAAAGGATGCAGCCAATGCCAATGTCACAGGATCCATACTTAAGGTTTTGGCTAAAGCAATAATGGAGGGAATCAGAATTGTCGTACGTACTGTTTTACTGGTAAAAATTAAATGGCTATACATACAAACAAAAATGACCACAACATATACCCAATGGGTAGGCAAACTTTCAAGATTTAAACCCTCGACTACTTTTCCCATAATCCATTGTGATCCTTTGGTTGATTCCAATGTATTACCTGCCGCATAAGCTCCTGCGGCAAACAGCATTAAATCCCACTTGATTTTGGCCTCTTCCCATTTCAATAAACCTACTTTGGGTAATAAACAAAGTACCGCACTGATCACTGCCGTCATATATACGCTAATCTTAAAGCCAAACCAAGTTAGGTGGTAATTCTCACTTGCCCATAAAAACACCGCGAATAAAAAGATTGTAATCGCTTTCTTTTCTTCTAAACTTAAACGCCCTAGCTTTTGGTATTCTATTTTCAATCTTCCCAATGCTTCCTGAAAATGTTGTTCTTTCTTAATGGAGAACAATTTAAAACCGATAAGATAAGCCATAAACATACTGATCAAGGCGGTAGGAAGTGATGCGACTAACCAATCCAGATAACCTATATCCGCACCGGTTTGTGAATTAATAAAGCCCACTGCAATAATATTGGCGGCAGTACCGGTCATCACTCCCGAGGTGGCAATGGCATCCGCTTGTACGCCTTGTAGCATCATCAATTTACCAAAAGCACTTTCTCCCGGAACAGCTTTGTAAATTTCAAGCAGAATCATACAAATTGGTACCATTAAGGTAGCACGTGCTGTAGTGGAAGGAACAAAGAACACCAACACAAAATTGATAATGATCAGCACAAAGAGAGCTTTTTTGGGGGATTGCCCAAAATAAGTAATCATCCACAATGCGAGACGCCTCGCAATATCAGATTTAATCATTGCTGAAGTCAGCACAAATGCTGAAACCATTAACCAGATCACATCATAACCCAGTGTAGCAAAAACCACCTTCTCTTTTGCAACGGTTTGAGTCACAGGAAGGAGAATAATGACCAACATCGATGTTAAATAAATTGGCAAAGAGCCACATACCCATAAAATTAAAGCACTACAAAAAATAGCGATAGCCTTTTGCCCTTCTAAGGTTAATCCTTCGGGAGTAGGCATGAACATAAGCCCGAATAGTGCAACGATAGCAAGGGGAATGCCCACTTTTTTTAAGATACCTTCTTTCCTTTGAATGGTAGACATAAGATTTCCTCATTATTGATTGATTTTTTAGCTATTATAGGAATTTGCAGCTATATGAATAATTGTATTATGATATAAAAATCATAAATAAATTTTATAGGCTATCGAATGAATCTTACCCAAATACGTGCTTTTGTGGTGTTATCCGAATGTTTAAATGTCACCGAAACGGCACAACGCCTTTTTTGTACCCAACCGGCTGTTAGTATAAAAATAAAAAATCTGGAACAATCCTTGAACACAGTATTATTTGAACGGATCAATCAACGTTTATATTTAACCGAACAAGGAAAAATTTTCCGGCAATATGCCTTAAAAATGTTACAAATTCTGGAAACCGCTCAGGAACATATTCAACAATTTAACGACCCGCATTACGGAAAAATTACTTTTGGTGCCAGTCATTTTGTCGGAGCTTATCTTTTACCTCAACTGATCGCAGATTATAAAAAAATAGCACCGCAGGTAGAGATTCGAATGGATATTTTACCCTCTCATCAATTGATACAGCGACTGGAAAATCATGAAGTTGAATTTCTTATTATGTCTGATCAAGTGATGTTTGATCCCCTTGAATATCATGTTGAAAAGATTTTGACTGATGAACTTATTCTTGTCGCCTCTTGTGAACACCCCTTTACCCAAAAGACTGGTGTCTGTTTTGAGCAAGCATTACAAGAAATTTTAGTGATTAAACCACTTCAATCTCAAACTAGTAAATTTCTGTTTCACCAGCTCAGCCAAGAACAGAGACAACAATTACGTATTTTGGAAATTAATAATTTGGAAGGAATAAAGCAGTGTGTGATTCAGAATTTAGGTATCTCTTTTATTTCGAGACAGGCAGTTGCCAATGAACTGGCACTCAATTTAATGAAAGAAATTAAAGTAACTGATCGACAATTTATTCGGGGAATTAATTGTATTTACACCAAAACACGCTTACTCTCCCCTGCTACTACGCATTTTCTGAAACTATTATGTCACCACGGTCAGCATATAGGATAAAATAGCTGATAAAAATAAGCTTAAAGCCTTGTAGTATAAGATTTTAAATCTTCTTTTTGAAATATGAATAAAATGCTCAAAATACCAAATCCAGAAAAAACTTAGTTTACTTATTCTGTTGGAAAACAAACACAACAACAATTAGCAAACAAATATCTTTTCTCCCCAAAAACTATTCAAAGATATTTAGAGAAAGTTTCTAGAAATTTATTAAATCCACCTGAAAAAACATTTAAATATTATTATTGACACCACATCTTCTAATATGATTTTAGTGTAATGGTCTTCGTTGATAGTCACTCAAGTAAAGTGGTTTATTATAAAATTATGAAGACTGAAAAAGACATTTACTATAAGAAAATAATAAATAAGATACAAGAAAAAGGTTTTGTTATGTAATCAGTTACCTGTGATAGAAATAGAGGTGACTTATTCAATACACTGACAT
>NZ_MLHS01000039.1 GCF_001999335.1 Rodentibacter sp. Ppn85
ATTCAGTTTACGGTTATAACCCGCAAAACGCTCCGTCTCCGAGATGACCGCCTCACCAATACCTTGGAAACGGTTATGTTCGCTTTGTCCGAAACGTGATTGGGCGGTGGTTAAATGAATGTCTTTCCCCGCCGTAAGAGTGCTGTCTCCCTCACTCACAAATTGTGTGCCGGCTAAACGAATATCGCCTTGTTGTGCCGTTACACTACCGTTTCCGCCAAAGGAAAGCGTACTCGACTGTTCTTGATAACGTTCCCCTTCGCCTAAACCTTCTCCGCTATAAGAGGTCGTCATGGATGTTGCCGATTTCGATAAATCCAGTCCAACACCCCAATTTCGTTTACGATTGTCTTGGCTTTCTCGATTGACCGCCACATTTAAGTCGATGTTCTCTTTTGCCCATAACGCCCCCTCTCCTTTTGCCGATAACAAGGCTCCCTGTGTGGTAATGTTGCCTGCTCCAGCCGTAATCGTTAAGTTGCCGCCTGCACTCAATTCACTCACTACCGCTTGCTGGCTTGTCGTTTGACTGTTGGCGGTTTCCTGTTGATGTTTTATATAAGGGCTAAACGGGCTGGTTAATTGGCGCCCGGTTTTATCCACCGCTTCCGCTGTGGTGATGATTTTACCCACAATCCCGCTTGCCGAACCCTGTCCCGCCTGTTCGCCATAATTGGCTTTCGCCACTTTAACCGGGTTATACACCGCACTTACACCCACTCCGCTTGTCTTACGCGACGATTGATGTTGGCTGTATAGGCGGTTATACGCCGCCTCTAACGTCACATTGCCGCCTTGCACTAAAATATCTTTTCCCGCATCAGCCAATACGCCTTCGCCTTTTAAGGTCTGTTTGGCATACAGTTCGATATTGCCCGATTGCGAAACTAACACCGTACTATTTACCGTCGCGCTGTCATATTGCCCTTGACGGTTTTCTTTGCTGCGTTGATAGCCCAATGCCGCCACGCCGCCTGAGAAACTCGCGCCAAAACCGGATTTTTTACGTTTCTCCCACTGGGTCGCAAAATGGCTGTTTTCCGCCACACCTAAGGTCAAATTATTGTCCGCCGATAACACCATATCCGATTGCGCCTGCAAGGTTGCCCCTTGTGCACGCACATCTTGACCGGCTACTAATGTGATACTTTCACCTTTAAGCTCACTGCCTTGTTGCTGTTCGCCTTTTGCCGCCGCAAAACGGGTTTTACTTGATTTTGAAATGCCTGACCCGCTCTTGATATGGTGATATTCCTCAAGCTCATAGGCTTTTGCCACACTGTCTAACACTAACTCATTTTGTGCCAATGCCGTCAGCCTTTGTGCCGATTCAAGTAATGCTCCTTGCGAGTAAATATTGTTTGCCGCTAAGTGGACATTACCGCCCCCTTTAATTCGGCTGATTTCTACATCGTCTTTGCGTTCGTTACGATAATGGTTGCCACTACCCATTTTTTCATCAAAACCGACCGAAAGTGCGGTCAAATTGAGGTCAGTTTTAGCACTCACTTGGGTCTCACCTTTACCTTCGTTGATTATCGCTGCCCCTAATAGGTTAATTCGATTGGCACTCACGGCAAGTGTGCCGTTTTCGCCTTTAACGTGTAACAACGCTTGGCGGTCAAGATGGGTTTGGCTACGTTGATAGTCGTTAAGATTGACTTCAGTGGTTTTGCTCGTGCTTTGATGCGCTAAATCACCTTTGACGTTTAATAATAATGCTTCATCTGCCTCAAACACGCCTCCAATATTGTGCATATCGCCCGACACTTGCGCTGCAACCGTTCCGCCTGAAATGTTGCCGCTATTATGAACTGATTGGCTGTCTAACATCACTAACCGCCGTCCGGCAACCGTGCCTTGATTGACCAGCTCTTGGGTTTTAAGTTGAATATCATGAGCAGACAGTAAGGTGCCGTTGCCGGCGACATCCCCTTTTTTAACCACGGCATACACTTTCGGTACCAACACCTCCGCTTGACTGCCGTCATCCAGTCTGACACGCTCTTTTTCCAGCCACACAATGTCTGTCGTCAATGCCGCGACTTGGGCGGCGGATAATTTCACGCCCGGCGTAAGATGAAAAGATTTCGCAAAGGTAATACCCGCATCCATTAAACCTTTATATTGGCTTTCAAAATCTTGATAGCCGCCTAAATATTGTCTGCCTGTCAGTAAATTGATTTGCTCTCGAACCAAACGTTGCTCATAGTAACCGTCGCCTAAGCGTTTATGTACATTTTCGTGGTCGTGACGCAGCGCTTTATACATATAATCCGAACTCAGCCATTTTTTGTATTGGGCAAAATTCGGGTCGGTTTCGATAAGCACGTGGCTGTCCGCATTCGGGTTTATGCGGTATAGGCTTTGTGTTGGCAGGCGGGTATCAACCGGAATACTACGTACTTCAATCCCTTTATCCTTATCAATAGTCGGAATCCGCTCCAAGGCTAATTCGGTGACCGACAGTTTGGTTTGGTTCGTGTTATTGTCAAAGTTGACTTCATTCTGATCACGCTCGACATTGGTCAATGATGAGACATTCAGTTTGCCAATATCCGTACTATTGACACCGTTTTGTACCTCAGCAATCTCATTACGGGATTTACCATTTTGATAGTGTTGATAAGTCGCCGGCTGTGTGTTTTCAAGCTGAACAAAAATGCCCATATCTTTGTGTTGTTCATCAACCCGTTTCAATGCACCGCCTTGGGTATGTTTGCGCTGATGATAACGACGAAAACCTCCGCGCCATTTAGTATAGGTGTAATCTCGCCGTCCTTCTTCTATATTGCGTGTAATGGCGTCTTCATCATCTAAATTTTTTAACGTACCGCTTCCCGCATTGCGAATGTCCGCCCCGCTAATGACCCAGCTTTTATCATTGAGAAAACGGTCGCTTTGGTAGGTAATATTTTCTCCGGCTAAAATTTGTGCCGGTAATGAGGCGGTAGTAATGTTTTCTTCCACGCGTTCACGGTTGACAAAAAGCTCCCAAAAACGGTAAAACTCCTCGCCCAATAACGGCTTGTTATGTTTATCTATCGCATCGCCGAGTGCTTTTAAATTATCGCCGTATTTTGCCGTCCAAGCGATTAACGGCAATAAGGTTTCATAATCCGCTTTATCTTGCACAGCTTTATTATAAGCAACTAAATCTCGCTTATATTTGCTTTTTGCCTGTCTATATGCGAAGAAACCTGGATAATTCTCTTTTTTCGGCTCAACCGGTTTTGCCGGCACAACCGGCGCATAATCCGTTTGTGCATCTTGCTGCTCGTCTAACGCATTGATTTCTTCTTCGCTTAAATTCGACGGCGTCAATCTACTCACGCCCTCTTGTTTTTGACGATTCATCG
Organism: Rodentibacter sp. Ppn85; assembly: GCF_001999335.1. GTDB lineage: Bacteria > Pseudomonadota > Gammaproteobacteria > Enterobacterales > Pasteurellaceae > Rodentibacter. The sequence goes on from NZ_MLHS01000039.1 coordinate 3,360, forward strand.
CTTCTGCCATTGCCGGCGTAATCGTCGGCATATCTTCCGCCGGCGCAGTTAAATTAAAATATTGCCAAACCGGATTATCCTTGCCGTAAACGCTTTCCGGCATAACCCGACACTCGCCTTTGACACAGTCCGCCGTATTCGGTATGGCAAGCAATTGGTCTTTGGTTAATTGACTACTGTCGGTAATGACTTGCAAACGGCTTGGATCGTAGCTTCGCACATATTTCCACGCCCGACTGAAATTAACGCGTCTTAAGCCTTTGGTATCAATATAAGGTAATTTACCGTTATTGTAAGGTGCGCTGCCTGTTGCTAAATAATCCGGCAAAATATAGGATTTGGATACCGAAACATTTGAGGTTTCTTGAATAGCAGATTGGTAATGGATATTAGTGTTAGCCACATCTTTGATATTTAATCCAATCCCTTTTCCCGCCTCAATAATGCTACTGAAGTTTTTCAAACTCAAGGCTTGACCGACGGCATAGTGATTCTCGTCCAAACGATTACCAAAGAAGATACCGCCTTCACTATAAATGAGCGCGCCGCTTTTTCTGCTCGCCTCATAATTTTCGGTTAAGTTGGTAATATGTTGCGCCCCTATGTCTAATTGCTTCCTCGCTGCAATCGTTGCTGCATAAACCTTACCGTCGTTACCTCGTTGATCTTTGTTTAATAGGCTATCCGCTTGTAACGCAACATAATCGCCGTAAATCCGCCCTGTGCCAATATTGTCGATTTGTTTAGCTCGAATCAGCGTAGTGGCGTTTTCCGTTTCATTAAAGCTATTAATCAAGCCTTCGTTATGTAATGTTGAAGCGGAAACCACTTGGGTTTGTGCCGCACTGATTCTTCCGCTTTGATGATTGGTTATTTTGTTAGCTTGAAGTTGCAGGCGATCATTCGCCGATAAGTGGTGTTGATTCACTAACTGCCCGGCAGTCGTTAATTTCAAACTGTGATAAGCATTGATATCTCGTTTGGTATGCACATCCGATTGAACATTAATATCAATATGTCCGGCTTCAATATGTCCGTCCTCGCTAAAAGCACGAGCGGTTAAATTCAATTGATTATTTGCCTGTAAAATGCCTTGCGTATTATTGACATCCAAACTATTCGGCGAGCCGCTAATATGCAAATCGCCCCAGCTCAGTATTTCGCCTTGATGATTGTTTAATTGCGAATCAAGACGAAAATCCGCCCGGCTTAGGCTATAAATGCCGCCGTCTTGGTTATTGAGCTGATGACCGCTTACTGTCAACTCTCGGGCAATAATACCCTGTGTCGGATTATCTTGTTGCGCTTTCGTGGCTTGATTATCAATATTAGGCACGTTGAGGTGCAAATGTTGATGAGAAATGACTGCCGAACCCAATGCACCGACACGAGAGTTATTCAAACCGGGCGCGGTGATATCCGCATCGCCTACCGCCTGAATAAATCCGGCTCGGTTATCAATATCTCCGGCGGATAATGCAAGCAAACCGCCACTGAGCAATTTGCCGTTACGGTTATCAAATGCCTCTCCCCGTGCATTAAGTTGAATCGCACCTTGCTCCGTCGTGATTCGACCTTGAGCATTATTCACCCCAAGTGCGGTCAAATTGAGAGATGTTTTTGTGTTGATCGTACCGTTAAGATTTTGTAATGCCTGCGTAATCTTAATCGTTGCCGTGCCTTGTGTCGCCGCAATCGTGCCGTTTTGATTATCAAGACGGTCGGCAAATAGCGTAACGGCGTTACTCGCTTTTATATCGCCCTGCTGATTATCAATACCTTGCGTCGTTGTTAAATGAAGCTGATCGGTCGCTAAAATTCGCCCTTCGCGATTGATCGTTTCCGTCGCACTCAGCCGACTATCAGCGCCGCTTAGTCGCCCTTGACTATTATCGATGGTTGTTGCCGCTTGAATTTGTTGGGTGGCTTTAGCGGTTACTACGCCTTGTCGATTATCCAACCCGCGAATATTCAGAATCTGATTTCCACCTGCCGCAATATATCCCAATCGGTTATCTAATTGTTCAGCCCGAACGGATAAATTATCCAAGCTAATAATGCCGAACGGCGTAGCAGATGCCGGATGGGTTTGACGATTATCAAGATTGCCTTGTAGCGCCAAATGAATCGCACCTTGGCTTTGAACCAATCCTTGCGTATTAATGAAGTCTTGAGCAGAGACAGAGGTATTCCCCCCTACACTGATTTTTCCCTGTTCGTTACGAATTCCGCCACGGTGCATTTTCATCATCAAATCTCCGCGACTGACGATTTGCCCTTGTTGGTTATCCAGTTCGGCAGCAGTGATATTAATTAGTGTATTAGCCACCACATCACTTTGTTTGTTATTGATAAACGAACCGCCTATCGTTAAATCAACCTTACCGCCCTCAATTAAACTCTTCTCTTGGCTGGTTAAATCTTTTTCCGTCAATACTGTCAGAGCGTTATCAGCTTTGATTACGCCTTCGCTTTGAGTTAGCGAAGCGGCTTGAATGGTTGCCTGTTGTGCACGAATGATGCCTTGATGATTGGTCAGATTACCGCTGTTCAACGTTAACGCCGTACCGCTTGATATAATGCCTTTATCATTATCGAGCTGACTTCCGGCAGTTTCAATATTGAGCTGTCCGTCGGCTTGAATATTCCCCTGAGCATTAGATAATGCCGCACTGTTAAGGGTTAAATCACCGCGTGTGAATAATTTACCTGCTTGGTTGTTGAATAAATGATTGTGTGTTTCAATACGGACACCTTGCTCGCCTTGAATTCTACCTTGTTGGTTATCTAATTGCCCGGTATAAAGAGAAAGGGTTTGGTTGGCAAATAATAATCCCGATGAAGAAAGAAATTGCCCCTGATGGGTATCAACTTCCAGTTTTCCCCCGGCAATTAATTTACCTTTTGTATTATCAACCCGTTTTGTATCAATAAAGAAATGTCCTTGTGTTGAAAATGTTCCGCCCGAATTATTAATAGATTGAGCGGACAGTTTAAAATCCTCAGTACCGGTTTGCACCCAAACGCCATTAGTATTGGTAAGTGCGGTCTGTTTTGTCCGAATTTTATTTGCCGTCAAATGACTATTCGACGTAGAAAGCGTTGTCGGTGTATCTAAAACAAGATTTTGTTGCGCCGTCAACCATGCTTCATTTGCCTGAATATCGCCCTGCCGTGCTTGAACGTGAATGTCATAGGCTTGATTCCGGCTGTGGTCTAAATTGACTTCTGTGGCATTAATATTTAATTGCCCAGACGCGAAGTGCTTACCTTGTAAGGTCGCATTACCGCTAGCTTGAATTTGAATAGTTTTGCCTTGTGCCGATGAAGTTTCAAGGGTTCGGCTTTCATTTTCTTCCTGCGTGTGAGTTTGCATACCGGCGGCAATCAGTGCGGATTGCGCCGTATTTACCGTTGCTGCCTCATAGCGAATTGAACCTTTCGCTACCGTTTCGCCTTGTTGTCGAATGGTGCGTTTTGCCTGTTTTTGTACGTTTCCGCTACGTGCGATAACGGCGCCGTCCTGTTTAATGTCGGCGCCGCTTGAAAGGCGAATATCCTGTTGGCGGTTTTCAATCTTACCTGTGTTTTCAATACCGTTTGTACCGGTGAGCCGAACCTCTTTATTCGCATTTAACGTACCGCTATTTACAATTCGACCTTGGCTGTCAATCTTAAGCGTTTCGGCATTCGCACCAATGTGCCCTGCATTGTGTACACCAACACCTTGTTCAGTACCAATTAAATGGATCTTTCCTGCATACATTCCTCCCAATTGCCCCACATCAATAGCAACTTGCGGCTTAGATTCTTGAGCTGTCGCTTGATTTGTATGAATAATTTGTAAATCTCCCGCTTTACCCGTACGCTTAACCGTATTTTTACCGATAACAACCCGCATTTCTTTTTTCGACCAAACGCCCGCATTAATTTGTGCTTCTCGAGCAATAATCTCCGTATAATCCACACGACTGTTATCTAAGCCCTTACCGGATACACTGACTTTGCCTTTTTCCACAACAAAACTTTCAAGATTACCATGTTGGATTTGAGGCTTACCTGTCGTGAACGTAGTACGATCCGAATTAATGACCCCACAACCTTCACAATGAATACCTGACGGGTTCGCGATAATTACATCAGCTTTTTTACCTGCTACTTCAACATAACCTTTAAGTACAGAGGGATCGGATGAATTTACTTCATTTAAAATAACTTTCGCCTCGCCTCTGGCAAGATAAGGGTTGCCTTGTACCCATCCACCTTGCTGTGTTTGAACATTAGTTCGACTGTTGTTTAATATTGCGCCCTTGGTATCAACATCAAATTTACTGTATTTATTATGAGATAACCCTTGCTCATTAGGCGTTTGAATATTTACCTGTGGTAAACCGTTTGCCGTTTGCAGCACGATTGGTTGTTGAGTTTTAGGTGCGGATTTATCTGCTTGGATAATCAAATTAGCGGATACCGTGCTAGAAAACGAAACAAATCCTAGCGCACAGAAAAGACCGAAAGTAAGCGGTTGAATTTTCGCAAACAATTGAGGAAAACCGGATGCTGCCCGCTCGGTTGATTTTCCTTCTGTTTTTGCTAATTCCGAGGTAACGACCAAACACTGTAAAGTTTTACTAAAAATGACACGGAAACAATTTTTATTCATTTTAATTATCCTTTAACTTTTTTAATAATACGTTTAATTAGAAACTATAACCTACGCTAAAACCGGCAACGGTATTTGATGTTTTAAAACCTGTTGGTTTACTTATTGGTTTTCCGACAAAAACATCATAATAAAAACCTCGCCATCCCCCTTTTAACCCTATCGCACTCCCAATAAGATGATGACCTAACTGAGATTGGGTTGCCCATCCCATAACGCGTCCTCCGTCAAGAGCAAAATAAAGTTGCTGCCCCTTACCATTCACATTCCAAGCTAATTCATTACGCCATAACCAGCCTCGCTCACCAGCAAGCGTAAGTTCACCGTCAAAACCTCTTACGGTATAACGCCCGCCGATACTAAAGCGATCTTGAGCAATTAAAGGGGTTTTATTCCATTGAGCACTCCAAGCGGTTTGATATTGCCAGTATTGTTTACCCAACATAAACGGTTGAGTAAAATTAATGGAGGCAAAAATAATTTCCGGGCGAGAAGTTCCTTCTCCCCAAAGTTCTTCCGGAGCCGATAATGCCCCTCTTGCGCCGGTTCCCCGTTTATAACTACCGGATAATTCAAGAGCGGCATCACCAATATATTCTTTATGAGAAAATCCGGCCTCCCAGCCCGCCATACGACGCTTTTGCACTCCGATCTCTGAACCGTCCACATAGTTACTAGACTGACGAGACCAAAAACCGCCGAAAGCGGATGTTTTACGTTTACTATCTCGATAAACTAAATAAGATAGCGTAGCCTTTGTAGTATTACTTTTTCCCGAATAGAGATAGTTATTATTGAAAGCGCCAAAAACTTCTTGACGATAACGATTGTAGGTTTGTGAAGCCGATAACGTCCAATAGCCGAAAGGGATGGAATAATAAAAGGTTAAATTTTTACTGGCACGGTTACCTTTTTCATCATTGTGAGTTTTTAAACTGTGTGTAAAAGAAGTATAAAAAAGATCGTTAGCAGAAAACATATTATCAAGAGATAAGGTTCCGCTTGCTTGATATTGCCCCGTTGACTTCGAACCCGAATCATCCAAACTTAAATTCACTCGGAAAGGCAATGCTTGTTGATAACTAATTTTAATGTCACTAACACCTACCTCGTTCTCACTTGGCAATAACTCAATATTCGCCTCTACTGTTGGCGCACGTTTAAGATTTTCAAGCGACTGTTCTATATCTCTTATATTCAAAAGATCACCTTTTGAAAAGGTGAATCCTGTTAAAGCATGTAAATGGCTAAAACGTGGAACATTGCCTCTATCCTCAACGATGGTATTCCCTACTTTGCCGGGAATAACCGTTAACACTAAGGAACCACTTTTCAGATCTTGCTCTTGTATCACAACACGTGTGGTCACGTATCCTTTTTCAATAATTCGATTTTGAATTTGTTTCATCAAAATCCCTATTCCTTCTCCGCCAAAACAATGCGGTAGAGTAAGTGTTAAATCGTTGTAAGCTTGATTTAATGCCCATTGGAATTGGCTTTCAGAAGAGGAGTGTTTGGCTGAATAATCAACCAACGTGATATGATGAATAGGGTAACAAGGCGTTTCTTTGTCAGATAAGGTTAAGCTTTTGTGATCTGTCGTCTCTAAACGAACATCAGGCTTAGATTGCAGGATTTTCTCTTGTGCCTGTTGATTTTGTTGTTGACGTTGCTGCTGAAGTGCATCCATTTGGTTTAAACGGGAAAAATTTTCCGGTTTATTAGCAAAAGCAAATAATGGCATGGTCGAAAATAATGTAATGGTATAGAGTTTATTAAATACTGTTTTCATACTTTAAACTAAATGATTGAATTTATGCGCTTGATTATAAAATACACTATAATCTTTGTTAATATTCATACAAAATAAATTAAACTCGTACAGCAATATCCTCATGTCCCTTAGCCTTCTTTGTACTGTAAAAAATATCTAAATACATATAAGCCTTTTGGCCTTTCCAGATAAGACCTTTCTCTTTGGAAAAAGCTACTTTTATTACATTACTGGAGAAAAATATGATATTTAAAGAGACTGGATATGAGTAGTTTTTAGCTCACAAAATTAACTCGAAAGTCGTGCTGAATTAGAAGCAGGAAAAAGGAATTCCTTTGGAACAGGATAAAGTATATGCGCAATCTACAATTAAAAACGTATTGGAGAGTTACCTGAACGAGAGCATTCTTCAACGCGGTGCCCTAAAAGTAATTCTTTCGCTAAGAACTGTTAATGATAAGTGTAAAACGCACTACTATTCGCAGTATTTGTACTTTTAGTAGAGCCGCCTTTAGTACATAACTATCAATGACAGAAATACTAGGATTTTACAATTGAATTTAGAAATAAATAGTTGGTGGGTCGTGAAGGATTCGAACCTTCGACCAACGGATTAAAAGTCCGCTGCTCTACCGACTGAGCTAACGACCCTAAGAATAGGATATTAAAGAGGTTTTTCAGCGAATAGTTAGCAGCTATTAGATGGTGCCCGAAGCCAGACTTGAACTGGCACGCCTCGAAAGGCGAGGGATTTTAAATCCCTTGTGTCTACCGATTCCACCACTCGGGCAAACTAACTTATAGCGTATTATGGAGGCGTGTCCCGGAGTCGAACCGAGCTACATGGATTTGCAATCCAGTGCATAACCGCTTTGCTAACACGCCAGTAATTGGAGCGGGAAACGAGGCTCGAACTCGCGACCCCGACCTTGGCAAGGTCGTGCTCTACCAACTGAGCTATTCCCGCATTCGCTGTTAGTGGTGCGCATTTTACGGAAATTTTAAACGCTGTCAATCATAGATCTTAAAAAAAATCTTAACCGTCTAAAAAAACTTCATTTCGTTTAAATTATTTACAATAAATGATGAAAAAATGAAATTTACTGCCATCCCTTAATTTCTTCTTTTATCACTTTAGGCTTTATGCCAAAATGTTTTCATTGTTTTTTAATAAAAAAGTGCGGTCGCTTTTTTCAAATTATTTTCGAGGATATTATGACAACACAACAATACTCTATTGATACCTTACTCGCCCAAGTAGGTAATCGTAGCGATGAACGCACCGGTGCGGTTTCTACTCCAATTTTTCTTTCTACTGCGTACGGGCATCGTGGCATTGGTGAAAGCACGGGGTTTGATTATACACGTACAAAAAACCCGACTCGTGCCGTATTAGAAGAGACTATCGCCCAATTAGAAAACGGAGAGCAGGGCTTTGCATTTTCATCCGGTATGGCGGCAATCCAAGTATTAATGACCCTTTTTACCGCACCGGATGAGTGGATTGTTTCAAACGATGTCTATGGCGGAACTTATCGCCTTTTAGATTTTTCTTACAAAAAGAATAATAGTGTCAAACCGGTTTACGTTAATACAGCTTCTACCGCAGAAATTGAAGCTGCTATTACATCCAATACCAAAGCAATTTTTATTGAGACACCATCCAATCCATTAATGGAAGAATGCAATGTAGCGGAAATCGCAAAACTTGCTAAAAAACATCAATTAATGTTAATCGTCGATAATACGTTCTTAACCCCCGTGCTTTCCCGCCCATTAGATTTAGGGGCAGATATTGTTATTCATAGCGGTACGAAATACATTGCAGGTCATAATGATGTCCTTGTCGGTTTAATTGTGGCAAAAGGTCAAGAGCTTTGTGAGCGTATCGCTTATATTCAAAATGGCGCCGGTGCAGTACTTTCTCCTTTTGATTCGTGGTTAACAATTCGTGGAATGAAAACCCTCTCTCTACGCATGAAACGTCATCAAGAAAATGCTCAGGCGATCGCTGAATTTTTAAAATCCCAACCACATGTTGAATCGGTTCTTTATCCAAATAAAGGGGGAATGCTTTCTTTTCGTTTGAAAAATGAAAACTGGATCAACACGTTCTTAAAATCTATCAAGCTCATCACTTTTGCGGAAAGTCTTGGCGGAACAGAAAGTTTTATTACTTATCCGGCAACCCAAACCCATATGGATATTCCGGAAACAGAACGTATTGCTCGTGGTATCACCAATACCTTATTGCGTTTTTCAGTAGGTATTGAAAATATAGAAGATATCAAAGCAGATTTACTTCAGGCCTTTTCTCACCTGAAATAATCCTTGGAGGTAAGATGAAAATTGCAGTTTACAGTACAAAGAATTATGACCGTAAATACTTTGAATTAATTAATGCAAAATATGGTTTTGGTCTTGAATTTTTCGACTTCATGTTGAATGAAAGCACAGCCCGTCTGGCGGAACATTGCGAAGTGGTTTGTATTTTTGTCAATGATGACGGAAGCCGAAAAGTACTGGAAAAATTGACCGCACTTGGCGTAAAAGTCATCGCTCTGCGTTGTGCCGGTTTCAATAATGTGGATTTGAAGGCCGCACAGGACCTTGGACTTCAAGTAGTTCGGGTACCGGCTTATTCTCCCGAAGCCGTGGCTGAACATACCGTCGGTCTCATGATGACACTTAATCGACGGATTCATCGTGCTTATCAACGTACCCGTGAAGCCAATTTTTCTTTAGAAGGACTTATTGGATTTAATATGTACGGACGAACAGTAGGAATCATCGGTACGGGTAAAATCGGGATTGCCGTTATTCGAATCTTAAAAGGTTTTGGTATGCATATTCTTGCTTATGATCCTTTTAAAAACCCTGTAGCTGAGGAACTCGGTGCAAAATATGTCGAACTTGACGAGCTTTATGCAAAATCTCATGTAATTACTTTACATTGTCCCGCTACGCTGGAAAATTACCATTTACTCAATCGTGAAGCTTTTGCAAAGATGAAGGATGGAGTCATGATCATAAATACAAGCCGCGGTTCTCTCATTGATACATTGGCGGCAATTGATGCGCTAAAGCAACGCAAAATTGGTGCCTTAGGTATGGATGTATATGAAAATGAACGCGATCTATTTTTTGAAGATAAATCTAACGAAGTCATTCAAGATGATGTGTTCCGCCGCCTTTCTTCTTGTCATAATGTGCTACTTACCGGTCATCAAGCTTTCTTAACGGAAGAAGCATTAACCAGTATTGCTGATGTCACACTTGACAATGTATATAAACTAAAATCAGGCAAACCTTGTGAAAACTTAGTTTACCCCTCTTAGCTTTTAGTAATTAAATTAATAAGTGTATTTTTAAATAACTCGTGCTATTCTGACCGCACTTGTAATTTCGCAAAATGCCCTTACATAAGGGCATCATTCACAGACAAAGGAAATAAAAATGAGCCAAGTATTACACACAACAGATGCAACATTTGAAGCGGATGTATTACGTTCGGATGTTCCGGTTTTAGTTGACTTTTGGGCGCCATGGTGCGGCCCTTGTAAAATGATTGCACCGGTATTAGACGAACTTGCACCGGAGTTTGCAGACAAAGTAAAAATTGTAAAAATCAATGTTGATGAAAACCAGCTGGTTGCCGGTCAATTCGGTGTACGCAGCATTCCGACTTTACTTTTAATGAAAAACGGTGAAGTGGTTGCAACACAGGTAGGCGCGTTACCAAAAGGTCAGTTAGCTAACTTCATTAATCAACATCTTTAATCACTCCAAATCCTCTTATTAAACTTATAAATAAGAGGATTTTTTTATATTCCTCTCTAACTACACGTTTTTTCTGTGATATTACTCACAAATCTCAAAAGCTCTTATTTACATTTTATTTAAATAGATTTACTTTCAAAAAATAATCTTGCAACACAATAGAAACAAAGGATTATCAAATGTCTATTTCACTTTCTAGAACTTATTCTCCCAAACGCCGAATCATTACTAAAAATTATCGTCTTGATGAAAAAATAGCAGTTGATCAACTAATGACAACGCTTGATTTTACCGAACAACAAGAAAAACGTATCACGGATCATGCAACCAAACTCATTAATAAACTACGTCATATTAAACAAAAACAATATGGTGCGGACGCCTTGATGGAAGAGTTTTCTTTAAGTTCTGAAGAAGGTGTTGCATTGATGTGTTTGGCCGAAGCCTTATTGCGTATTCCCGATGACAAAACCCGTGATGATCTTATCTACGAAAAACTGCAAGACGGTAATTGGCGATCTCATCTGGGCAACTCAAAATCTTTTTTCATTAATGCCGCCAGTTATGGTTTGATGTTCGGTAGAAAAATCAGTGAAAATCTTACAGAGGCTCAACTCACCGATAATTTAAAAAATATCTTTTCCCGTTTCGCAGCACCTATCATGCGTCAAATCATGGTGAAATCTATGCAAATTATAGGGAAACAATTTGTCGCAGGCATAAATATACATGAAGCGCTTAAACACATCCAACCCCGTTACAAAAAAGGATTTACTTTCTCATTCGATATGCTGGGTGAAGCGGCAATGACCGCGATCGATGCGGATCGTTACTTCAATGATTATTTACATGCCATTGAAGAAGTCGGTAAAAATGCCGTTGATCGAAATATTTACAACGGTAATAGTATCTCTGTGAAACTTTCCGCCATTCACCCGAAATACAATCGAGCAAAATATGCTCGCACAATGAATGAACTTTATCCTCGTGTAAAACAACTCTTCTTACTGGCACAAAAATATAACATTAGTGTAAATATTGATGCGGAAGAAGCAAATCGCCTTGAACTCTCTCTTGATTTAGTCGAAAAATTACTTGATGAACCGGAACTCAAAGATTATAAGGGGATTGGTTTTGTTGTACAAAGCTACTCTAAACGCTGTCCTTATGTCTTAGATTATTTGATCAATCTTGCCCGGGAAAAACAACATTATTTGATGATCCGCCTAGTAAAAGGCGCTTACTGGGACAGTGAAATCAAATGGGCGCAAACCGACGGTTTAAATGATTTCCCACTTTTCACCCGTAAAAACCATACCGATATTGCCTATGTTGCTTGCGCCAAAAAATTGTTGGAGGCACAGGATGTTATCTACCCACAATTCGCTACCCACAATATTCTGACAATGTGTACCATTTATGAACTCGGACAAGGAAAAAAATTTGAGTTTCAATGCTTGTACGGTATGGGGGAAAACCTTTATGACAATATCGTAGGTAATGAAAACTTCAACCAACAAGTACGTGTTTATACTCCGGTAGGTACTCATGAAACCTTGCTTGCTTACCTCGTTCGTCGTTTGCTTGAAAATGGTGCAAATTCTTCCTTTGTTCATCAATTAGTGGACGAGAGTATTCCTGTTTCTCAGTTAGTTACACCGCCGTGGAAACTGTATAGTAAATCCAATGGCGAACCCAATAAACTGGTACGTAAACCCCTTGAATTATTTCACGATCGTCTTAATTCCGCCGGCTTTGATTTAACCAACGAGCTGGTATTGGAAAAACTTGAACAAGCCTTGAATAACGCTCAAATTGAAAATGCGGAATCTCTTACCCTACTAACAGCCCCAAACCAACAAGCCGCACAGTATGTGAAAAATCCTGCAAAACTAACAGAAACTGTCGGTGAAATACGTTTCTTAGAAATCGATCAAGCGCAAGCAGTATTTTCAGCCGCTAATAACCAAAACTGGAATATGAAAAGTGCGGTCGAAAAAGCCAATATTTTACGCAAGGCTGCCGATCTCTATGAAGAAAATCACGGTTTATTGATGAAATTAGCGATGATTGAAGCAGGTAAAACGTTACCGAATGCTATTGCGGAACTCCGTGAAGCGGTTGATTTTCTCCGCTATTATGCAAATCAACTTGAAAGTCTAGCTACTATCAATAAACTTGGTGAGGCCCGTGGCAAAGTACTTTGTATTTCCCCTTGGAACTTCCCATTAGCAATCTTTACCGGTCAAATTGCCGCCTCTCTCGCTGCCGGTAATGCGATTATTGCCAAACCTGCGGAACAAACCTCACTCATTGCTTATGCTGCGGTAAAATTACTTCACCAAGCCGGTATTCCGCTAGAAGCCTTACAATTAGTATTAGGGGCAGGAGAGCTCGGGGCGGCACTCGTCCGACAACCGTTTGACGGCGTCGTATTCACCGGTTCAACAGAAGTGGCAAAACTTATCGAAAAACGTTTAGCTGTTGCAGATAATGATCCCATTTTGATTGCGGAAACAGGCGGACAAAACGTACTGGTCGTCGATAGCTCTGCCTTACCGGAACAAGTGGTTGCAGATGTATTAAGCTCCGCTTTTGATTCGGCCGGTCAACGCTGCTCAGCCCTTCGTATTCTGTTATTACAAGAAGAAATCGCCGATCAATACTATCGAATGATTAGCGAAGCAATGAAAGAGTTAAGCCTCGGAGATCCGCGTTTACTTGAAACCGATATTGGCCCTGTTATTGACGAAGAAGCAAAACAAAACTTGCTCAATCATCAAGCCAATATGCGTAAAGTGGCAGTTGCTTATACTGAGCTGGCTGTGCCGGAAGGCGGGTATTTTATCGCTCCGTCCGTTTATCTGTTGGATAATCTCGATCAGCTACAAAGAGAAGTATTTGGCCCTCTTCTTCATATTATTCGCTATCGCACAGAAGACCTCGTCAATATTCTCGACAAAGTCAATGAAAAAGGTTATGCCCTAACCGGAGGTTGCCACAGTCGAATTCGTAAACAAATGAATTTCGTGGAAAAACACCTCAATTGCGGTAATTTTTACATCAACCGAAATATCGTGGGTGCGGTCGTGGGAGTACAACCATTCGGAGGGCACGGTTTATCCGGTACGGGGCCTAAAGCAGGCGGAGAATTTTATCTCCAACGCCTAACCCGTACACCAAACTATTACAGCCAATTTGGTGATGAAAACAGCCTCCCACAATCTAAACCGGTATTGGAAAGTATTACCGGCGAACATAATAGCCTTGCCTATTTACCTTGCGAGGTTGCAATCCTTAATGGCGATTTATCAGCTTCTCAGTCTGCGGCAGAAAAACTATTATCAGCAGGTTTTACTGTTTTGGTTGAACCTAGTCATTCGCTTGCCCAAAGTCACCTAGCTGGTATTCGAGTCGGTACCAAACTCGGACACTGTCAAAAAGGTGTGTATTTGACCGCACTTGATACACAACGTCGTCTATGGTTAGCAGAAAACAGTAAAGCCATTTTTAAATGTTTCGACTGGCGTACAATACAAGACTTATTACCTTTATATGATGAGTTCTCTCGTAGCTATAACACAACAGCTGCCGGAGGAAATACATCATTAATGGCAGCAGAAGAACATTGATTTAAAAAGTTTATAAAAAATAGCGATCTTTGTTTTCTTTTTATGATTAACAAGCGAAAATATCGCCTTTTGTAAAATGGAATTTATTTAGCCTAATAGATCATTATTTAAATGGCTGAATAATTTCCTACAAAAACAGTACCTTAATAACAGGAGTAAAGCTATGCAGATTTACATCACATTTGGCTTGTATTTATTGGTCATTTTAGGCATTGGTTTGTATGCCTACCGTTCAACCCGGAACTTTGACGATTATATTCTCGGCGGACGAAAAATGGGAAGCTTTGTAACGGCTATGTCCGCCGGAGCTTCCGATATGTCCGGTTGGCTCTTAATGGGATTGCCGGGTGCAATTTACCTCTCCGGCTTATCCGAAGCATGGATTGCTGTCGGGCTGACTATCGGTGCTTTTCTGAACTATAAAATTGTCGCCGGTCGTTTACGTATTTTCACTGAAAAGTATAACAACGCTCTTACTTTACCTGAATTTTTCGCCCAACGCTTCCCGCGCCAGAAAAAAGCGTTAAAAATTATTTCTTCCTCCATTATTTTATTTTTCTTCACTATTTACTGTGCATCTGGTGTAGTCGCAGGCGCAAAATTGTTCCAAAGTTTACTTGGATTGGATTATTATACTGCTCTCTGGTTGGGTGCAATTGCCACTATCGCTTATACCTTTATCGGTGGTTATTTGGCTGTCTCTTGGAGTGATACTATTCAAGCCTCTTTAATGATTTTTGCACTCATTCTTGCACCGGTAATGGCGTTCGTGAATATCGGGTGGGAAGAACTCAACGCAGCGTTAGCCACCAAGTCCGCCGCAACAAATATTCCATATAGTAACTGGTTACATAATGTATCAGGAATTGGCGTCATTTCCGCTCTTGCTTGGGGTTTAGGTTATTTTGGACAACCACATATATTAGCTCGCTTTATGGCTGCAGATTCTGTGTCAGCACTTAATAAGGCACGTACTATTGGTATTGTGTGGATGTTCCTCTGTCTAGGGGGAGCCGTATCGGCAGGTTACTTTGGTTTGGCTTATTTCACTCACCAAAATATCTCGCTCGAAAACGCAGAATCTATTTTTATTGAACTTTCAAAAGTGATGTTTAATCCATGGATTGTCGGAGTAGTTTTATCGGCAATTTTAGCCGCAGTCATGAGTACGTTATCCGCTCAATTATTAATGTGTTCCGCTGCAATTACCGAAGATTTCTATAAAGGATTCTTCCGTAAAAATGCATCAAGTCAAGAATTAGTATGGATTGGTCGCGTAATGGTGTTAGTCATTTCTGTTGTTGCCATTGTAATCGCTCAAAATCCCAACTCTAAAGTAATGGGCTTGGTATCTTATGCTTGGGCAGGCTTTGGTGCGGCATTCGGACCTGTAGTTATTCTTTCGCTATTCAACCGTAATATTAGTTCCAAAGCAGCATTATGGGGAATGTTATCAGGGGCAGTAACCGTAGTCGGTTGGAGCCCATTAATGAAATTCTTAGGTTGGGAAGATTTATCCCAACTTTACGAAATTATCCCCGGTTTCTT
This sequence comes from Rodentibacter sp. Ppn85, assembly GCF_001999335.1. Lineage (GTDB taxonomy): Bacteria > Pseudomonadota > Gammaproteobacteria > Enterobacterales > Pasteurellaceae > Rodentibacter. Next base: position 18,757 of record NZ_MLHS01000039.1, read on the forward strand.
AGTTTGTTCATTTATTACGCTCAGCTCCTCTGTGTTCGCCCCTGTGCACCCACTTGTTGCCGAACAATTTGACGAAGCATTAGCGGAATTTGAATCTAGAAAATAACTAAAAACTAAAAGTGCAGTTAAAATTAACCGCACTTTTTATCCCCTTTGCTCTATCGTTCAAATATTTTTCGATTTTCTTCTGTTTCGGGTTCAAGATCGAGTTTTGCCATAAGTAATTGATCGCCATCTTCTTCAGGATTACCGGTAACGAGTAATTTATCACCATAGAAAATAGAATTAGCGCCTGCCATAAAACACATAGCCTGCATTTCTTCCGTCATCCCTTGGCGTCCTGCCGATAAGCGCACATAACTTTTTGGCATCGTAATTCGTGCAACGGCAATTGTACGAACAAATTCCGTCCAGTCTAAATCTTCCGCATCAACAAGGGGGGTTCCCTCCACTTTGACTAACTGATTAATGGGAACTGATTCAGGCTGAGGCTCTAAATTCGCAAGACTGGCAATTAAACCAGCACGCTCTTTACGGCTCTCATTCATTCCCACGATACCGCCACAACATACTTTTAGACCTGCTTTACGCACTTTACCTAAGGTACTTAAACGGTCATCAAAACGGCGCGTGCCGATAACCTCATGATAATGTTCCGGTGCCGTATCAAGATTATGGTTATAATAATCCAATCCCGCATCTTTCAATTCCTCAGCCATTCCGTCTTGTAATAATCCGAACGTACCACAAGTTTCCAAACCAAGTTCTTTCACCGCCTTAATAATTTGCGTTACTTTACCCATATCTTTGGGTTTTGGACCGCGCCACGCCGCCCCCATACAAAATCGCCCCGCACCTCGAGATTTGGCAATTTTGGCTTTGGCAATCACTTCGTCCACATCCAATAATTGCTGATTTTGCACACCGGTTTGATAACGTGCCGATTGCGGGCAATAGCCGCAATCTTCCGGACAACCACCGGTTTTAATTGACATTAATGTCGAAAGTTGAATTGCCTGCGGATTGAAATGTTCACGATGCACTTGTGCAGCACGATAAATCAACTCCAAAAAAGGCGTTTCATACAATGCTTCTACTTTACAAACAGACCAATACTCCACTGAGGGATGACGGGTAATTTCAGTTAATTGAATAGATTGTGTGGTTGTCATACTTTTTTCCTATAAATTTTGTCCTTGATGGATATGAATAATACGATCAATATACCCTTCCAATTCCTTCGGCTGATGGGTAACAAGCAGTAAGGTTAGCATCTTTTCATCACATAACCGGTCGAGCAATTTTAACATTTCCATCCGTAATTGCGGATCAAGTGCGGAGAAAGGCTCGTCCAATAATAAAACGGGTTTATCACGTAACAAACAACGTGCCAGTGCAACACGCTGTTTTTGTCCACCAGAAAGTGCGGTCGATTTTCTCGTTAAAAAATCCTGTAAATTAACCGCACTTGCCACTTGTTCAATTTGTATTTTCTCTTCCTTTGAAAGGGATAAATTCGGTTTTAAGCCTAACGCAATATTTTCCGCAACAGTCAAATGAGTAAACAAATTATTTTCTTGAAATAACATGGAAACTGGGCGCTCATAAGGTGCAGTTCTCGTATGATTTTCACCGTTAAGCCAAATTTCCCCCTCATTGGCATAATCGAAACCTGCGATCAGATTTAATAAAGTACTTTTACCCGCACCACTCTTACCGATAATCGCTATTTTTTCGTGCTTACAAATATGTAAATCAAACATCATCGGCATGGATTGATAATTAAATTTCACCTGTTTTAATTTAATCATTGTTCTCCCTATTGCGTTCAATAAACATAAATAATCCAAGACATAAACTAAGCAGAATCAATGCCGTAATCGCTGCGTCTTGACTCCGATATTGTCCGATTTGTTGATAAAGCAAGTGCGGTAAAGAAGTAAAATCCGGACTGCCAAACAATGCAATTGCCGTAAAATCGCCTAAAGAGAGTGTTGTCGCCAAAGCAAAGCTATATTTTAACGGTGTTCTTAATAAGGGATATTCAATTAATTTGAATCTCTGCCACCCTTTAAGATTTAGCGATAAACATAATTTTTCATAATACTGCATGGCTTGCATCATCGGCGTGTTTAAAATTCGAATGACAAAAGGCATTGCGGCTAACGCATTACACAGCACGACAATTAAAAATAAATGAATATTGCTAAAATCAATTTCCTGTAAAAGTAAAAACAATCCCACCGAGAGAATTAGCGTCGGTACGGCTAAAATCATCATACCACCGGTTTGAACAAGCGTTGCAAGCACAGAGAAATGAAGCCATTGTAGCTGACGAGAAAGCAAAAGTAATAAAAAAGAAAATACTATCGCCAATACACCTGAAGCAGGTGCCATCGAAAGAGAGTAGATTAACGCTTTCCATACTTGGGGATCTTGCCAAAAACTAAGCCATTCCGGTGCGCTCAAACCTTCCACCACAATACTCAGCAATGGTATGAAAAGAAATAAACATACGCTAAACAACACAAAAATATTAAAAATTTTGACCACACTTGATGGTGGCATCAACCAAATATAGCGCTGGGAAAGATTAGTTTCTGGCGGTTTAGCAAAAATTTGGGATACCCCAAATAATACAAAACAAAAAACAAATTGAAGCAAGGCAAATAAAGCTGCTTTAGGAAAATCAAATTCAAAAAAAACCGCTTGGTAAATAGCAACTTCCAAGGTGCTATTTTGTGGTCCGCCACCGAGAGAAAGCACTATGGTGAAACTGGTAAAACACAGCATAAAAATGAGGACAAAAGTCGGTAAAAGCTGGTTTTTAAGATAAGGTATTTCAATTAAACGAAAAAATTGCCAGCCTTGAATATTTAATTGTGCGGCTAATTGACGTTGCTCTGAGGGAATAGCTTGCAAGGCTTGTTGTGTTACCCTAGCGGCAAGGGGAATATTAAAAAAGAGGTGTGCAATTAATATACCCTTCAACCCATAAATTGTCGGTTTCCAATTAATCCCTAGCCACTGCATTAGCCGGCTTAGCCAACCCTCCGTGCCATAAACCTCGAGTAAACCAAAGATCGCTAAAAGCGCAGGCAACACAAAAGTAAGGGAAAGTAAACGCTGAATAAGGGGTTTTCCCGGGAAAGGCTGATAAAAAAATGCACTTCCAAATAATGCCCCGATTAGTGCGGAAAACAACGCCGATAAAAAGGCTTGCCCGAAGCTAAAAAAGATAACTTGATGTAAATAATCATCTTGCTTGAAAGCCTCCCAAGAATAATTTCCACCGACGGAAAATACCGCAGAAAGCGATGTGCTATAAAGCAAAACAATGAAAAAAATAACCGCACTTCCGCCAATATAATGACGAGGACGGAAATGCGGATGAGAAAACAACGATATCATTAGAAACTATTTAGAAAGTGCTTTTTGCCACTGATTAATCCAAGTTTTTAATTGTTCTCCCGTGACTTTTGAGGTATCCAGTACCGGCGTATTTTGAGTATGTTTTTTTAGCGCATCAATATGACTTTCGATAGGGCTATCAATAACCGGTAGCATCACATTATTTTTCGCAATATCGGCTTGTGCTTCCGGTGAAATCAAATAATCAAGAAAGTGATCCGCACAAGCGTTATTACGGTTCGCCACTTTAGCAACGACTTCCACTTGCAATACACCGCCTTCACTAAATTCCGTAGCCATATAATTATCTTTTTGCTCAGAAAGAATATGGTAAATCGGCGAGGTGTTTGTGCTTAACACGAGATCCCCTTCTCCCTTTAAAAATGCACCGTAGGCTTCTGTCCAACCTTTTGTAATCGTTACCGTGTGTTCTGACAAGGTTTTCCAGACATTTTGTGCTTCCGCTTGCGGATAAAGGGCATTTACCCAAAGTAATAAACCGCGCCCGATACTACTGGTACGCGGATCTTGATATAGCACCTTTAGATCTTTACGCTCAATCAATTCTTTCAAACTTTTTGGCGGGTTAGTTAATTTATTTTTATCGTAAATAAAGGCATATTTTGCAAAATCAAAAGGTAAGAATGTGTGATCATCCCATTTTAGCGGTAATGCCAATTTACCGAGATCTACTTGGTTAGGTTCAAACATTGCTAATTTCTTGGCTTCATCAATTTGATGATTATCTAAACCTAATACGACGTCCGCTTTAATTTTTTTTCCTTCTAAGCGTACGCGATTAAACAAAGTACCGTTATTATCAAAGGCAACGTAATTTAACCGACACTGTGGAAATTGTTTTTCAAAGCCGGTTTTGACTTTCGGCCCGGCACTCCAATCGGCACTAAAAGAGTCATAAGTATAAACAGTGAGCGATTGTACGGTAGTTTGCGCAAATACAGAGGAGGCAAAAAGTGCGGTTGAAATGAGGATTATTTTCTTCATTGTACTGTCCTTATAAAAATAGAAATGAAGAAACAGCCTAATGAAAAGAGTTAGTTTCCTACGCCAGCATTATCTGTTTCAGGTTCACGGGTATCTCTCAGCCAAACAATGTTAGCACCCCGACTAAGGGTTAAAAGTCTATATAAACTTTTAAAAATATACAAGCACCTTAAAACAAAACTGTTAAATTTAGACAAAATAAAACCCGCAATAAACGGGTTTTAAGGACTGAAAATTACGCTTCTTGGTGTTTTGCTGCAACTTCGCTTAATAATGTTTGCAGCTCGCCTGCTTGATACATTTCCAAAATAATATCACAGCCGCCAATTAATTCACCCTCCACCCATAATTGTGGGAAAGTCGGCCAGTTAGCATAAGCAGGTAACTCTGCACGAATATCCGGATGCTGAAGAATATCCACATAACCAAAAGGCACTTTGCAGTTCATTAATGCCTCTGCCGCACGAGCAGAAAAGCCACAAGAAGGCAATTTTGGTGAACCTTTCATATAAATTAAAATCGGGTTTTCGCTGATTTGTTTTTTGATTTTGTCTAACGTTTCCATAATGTTCCCCGTAAAAAATATAGGCGTGTATTCTAACATAAGTTAGAGGTATCACAAATTAGAACTTGAGTAATCATGTCAGGTTTACCAGCTTCCGCCGGCACCGCCGCCACCGAATCCTCCGCCGCCAAAACCGCCTCCCGATGAACCACCGCCGCCGAATCCACCGAATCCCCCACCAAAACGAGAGCCTCCGCGACGGCGGGATAATGTGGATTGACGCACAATTCTATTTAATTGATCACGCTGATTCGGGCTGATATAAATTTCATCTTTATGATATTGATATTCGCCAAACACAACAAAAGCAATAAACACTAACGCCATAATGAAAGGAATATATTTATCAAACTCACTATCTTCCATTTGATAAGCACCGTATTCCCCTTGACTCGCGGCAATAATGTCATTTAATCCGTCATTAATACCCTGTGCATACTGCCCTTGTTTAAATTGAGGTAAAATTGCATTGCGGATAACCTGAGATAAAAAAGCGTCCGGTAATACCCCTTCTAAACCTTGCCCTGTCGCAATAAATACTTTGCGATCATTTTTTGCAATTAACATTAAAATGCCGTTATTTAGTTGCTTACGCCCAATTCCCCACTTATCTCCTAAGGCAAAAGTATAATCCGCAATTTCATATTCACCTGTAGTCGGTACAAGCACAACGGCAATTTGCGAGCTGGTTGCCTCTCCATAAGAGGCCAGTTTATTTTCAAGAAGTTGCCGTTGCTGTGAGGAAAGCGTATTGGTGTAATCATTCACATAATGGAAAGGATTTGGCGTAGGCGGAAACTGTGCGGCAAAGACAAAAGATCCCCAAAAAACGAAGATAAAAACAACCGCACTTTTCATTATTTGCAAAAGTTTAGTCATGAATAATCACCTCGTTTGGCAATTCATTTCTATCATCAACTTGAATAGGAAAGTGTGTTTTTAAGTTATCGGCAATGCGCTCAATTGCCTCTACAATACCTTTTGTGTAAGCCTTTAACTTAAATTGCTCAATCATTAAATCACATTGTTGCTGCCAATAAGCTTCATTAACGAATTGATGAATCCCTTTATCCCCAATTATCGCACAAAGATGATCCTTATATCCCACATAAATCAATACCGAATTTTGTGCGGAGGTCCTATGCATTTCAAGTTCATCAAACACTTGCAAAGCACGTTCTACTGCTGAGAATCCTACTGAAGTTTTAGGCAATTTGCGCTCTATATAAACACGTAGCTCCGCCGAACTTTCATTTTCAAGGCGAGCAATCGCCGCCTCTATTTGTTTTTTATCGACAGGAATCCTTGAAAAGAATCTCATCATTTCTACCTTAATTAAAATTCACAGTAGGAGCGTTTTCAGCACCAGATGCAGATTTAAAATAAGGTTTTTCTTTAAACCCAAAAATCAATGCGGCAAATTTTGTTGGAAATTGACGCACTTTCTGGTTATATACTCGAGCTGCATCATTAAATTTATTACGAGCAACATTAATACGGTTCTCCGTTCCCTCCAGCTGTGCTTGTAAATTCATAAATCCTTCATGGGCTTTTAACTGTGGATATTGTTCAACAGTAACAAGCAATCGGGATAATGCTGATCCCACTTGATTTTGATCCTGTTGGAATTGTGCAAGTTGTTCTTCTGTCATATTTGAAGGATCAATTTTAGTTTGTGTCGCTTTTGCTCTTGCTTCAATCACATTCGTTAAGGTTTGCTGTTCAAAATTTGCTTGACCTTTCACTGTATTTACTAAATTTGGGATGAGATCCGCACGGCGTTGATAAGAAGATTCTACGTTTGCCCACACAGAATCAATTTCTTCTTCCGCTTTAACTAAACCGTTATAACTAGACATTAAAGTAAATCCTGCCACGATAACAACAAGGATAATAACAAGCCATTTTTTCATGATAATGTTCCCATTAATAAAATTTAAAAAATTCTTCTTACTAAAAGAAAAGACCTAAACCGAAGTTTAGGCCTTTTTCTATTTAATCCATCAACGGACAGCTAAATAAAATTATTTAGTACCGTTAACTGCGATTTCAACGCGACGATCCGGTGCTAAGCAAGCGATAAGCGCTTTACGACCTTTAACCGCATCACAAGTTGCGCCAGTAACCGGATTTGCTTCACCGTAACCGGTTGCAGTAATATCTTGTGCTGCAACACCTTTAGCTACTAAATAGTTAGCAACAGTGTCTGCACGGCGTTGTGATAATTTTAAGTTTGCTGCATCTTTACCGATACGGTCTGTGTAACCTGCAACTGCTACTTTAGCACTACTTACCTGTGCAATTTCACCGTAGATACCGTCCAAAGTTGATTGTGCTTGCGGTTTTAAGTTTGCTTTACCGAAAGCAAAAGTAACATCAGAATTTAAGTTGAAAGTTCTGCTTACAACTTCAGGTGCAACAACCGGAGCACCTTGACCGAAACGGTAAGATAAACCAGCAGTTACAGAACCGATCCACGGAGTATAGTCTGCATTTTCTACAATTTTGTTATCTTTACCAACTGAAGTTAACCATTGGTATTCAACACGCAATGCTAACTCTGGTAATGAAGGTAATGCGTACTCAACACCTGCTGCAAATACCGGAGATACTTTTAAGCTGTGGGCACGAACACCCTCCCAAGCGCCATCTTGAGCACTACCTTTAGCATTTTTATAGTCTGAACGAACTAATGCCGCACCAGCGCGACCGTAAAGATCTAAACCTTCTAACACTTCATAGCTTCCTTTTAAGCTTAAGTGTGCACCATGGTTAGTGTGTTTTGAAACAACTTTTTCGCCTTTAGAGAATTTAGCACGACCAAAATCATCGTAACCTAACTCTACAGCCAAACCTAAATTGTCACGGTTTAAAACTTGGTAACCACCGAAAACACCGTAGGTTACAGAGTTACGGTTAACACCGAAACCATCTTCGTGACCAACATATTTTGAATCGAATTGTTTTAAACCATCATGGAAAGATGCCCAACCTGCTTTAGCACCAACATAAAAAGTATTTTCTTGTGGAGCTGCCTGAGCTACTGAAGTTGCTGCTAAACCAGCTACTACTAATGCGATTGCAGTTTTTTTCATTTTGATGTCCTCTATTTAGTCATCGATTGATAAAAATAAGAAAAGTTTCCTTGTCTACAATGAACTTTATAAAATAAGTAACACTCTAAACATTTGCTTAACTAGGGTTTTGAATTTGCCCTATATCTATCCTTTTGACAAATTCAATTCCTTTGTATCGCCAAAGGAATGCTCAAAAGTAGGATTATTATCCTATAAAAAACTCAAAGATCAAACTTTTTTTGTCATTTTTGTTTATTTATCAAACAATCAATGCAATAAATGAATTCTTGTTCAGTAATAATCTCGTCTGTTTTACCTTGCTTTCCCCCTTTTTTATATTAGGTTGCCACTGTAAAAATCGACATTCTTTTTTACATCATATATCATCACCCTATTCTTTTTTCCTATTTTACGAATGATACTATGCTACCTCGTCTTTCCAACACGCCACAACTTGATAAAAGCGTTCAACGTTACCTTGTAGAGCTAAAAAAACAACATTTTGAAGGGGATATTGCGACAGGTTATGCCGATAGATTAAGTCTCGCTACAGATAACAGCGTATATCAATATCTACCGCAAGCTATATTGTTCCCAAAAACAGTGGCGGATGTCGTGCGTATCACAAAATTAGCGAATCTACCCGACTTTCAATCGCTCACTTTTACCCCGCGCGGCGGTGGGACAGGCACCAACGGACAAGCACTCAATCACAACATTATTGTAGATATGTCCCGTTACATGACCGCTATTTTAGAACTGAATGTTGAAGAACGTTGGGTACGGGTACAAGCAGGTGTAGTGAAAGATCAACTCAATCAATTTTTGAAACCATATGGCTTATTTTTTGCTCCCGAGCTTTCCACCAGTAATCGTGCCACCTTGGGCGGAATGATTAATACCGATGCTTCCGGACAAGGTTCTCTACAATATGGAAAAACCTCCACTCACGTATTAGCGTTACGTAGCGTCTTAATCAATGGAGAAATTCTTGATACAAGTGCGGTCAAATCTCAGGCTGTTTTCGATCATATTGATACCCTCGGTTTAAATGAAACGGCCAAAACACTCCATCAAACTATCGCACAACGTTGTAAAGAAAAACGTAGCAGTATTGTTAAGAATTTGCCACAATTTAATCGTTTTTTGACCGGTTATGATTTAAAAAATGTTTTTAATGAAGATGAAACCGAATTTAATCTCACCCGTTTACTTACCGGTTCTGAAGGCTCTCTTGCCTTTATTTGCGAAGCAAAACTTAATTTATTACCGATTCCGCAATATCGTACTCTTATTAATATAAAGTATAGCTCTTTCGATGCTGCGCTACGCAATGCGCCTTTTATGCTGAAAGCTAACGCACTTTCTGTCGAAACGGTGGATTCCAAAGTACTAAATCTTGCAAAACAAGACATTATTTGGCACTCGGTAAGCGAACTTTTAACGGAAGAACAAAACAATCCGATTCTTGGCTTAAATATCGTGGAATACGCCGGTAACAATAAAGAAAAAATTCATCGCCAAGTGACCGCACTTTGCCAAGAATTAGATGAAAAAATAGCCGAGCAAAAAGATTATATTATCGGCTATCAAGTCTGTACCGACTTACCCTCCATTGAGCGTATTTATGCAATGCGTAAAAAAGCCGTAGGTTTACTCGGCAATGCTAAAGGTAGTGCAAAACCTATTCCTTTTGTGGAAGATACCTGTGTACCGCCGGAACATCTTGCCGATTACATAACGGAATTTCGTGCCCTATTAGACCGTCATAACCTACAATATGGTATGTTCGGTCATGTAGATGCGGGTGTATTACACGTTCGCCCGGCATTGGATTTATGCGATAAAGAACAAGTCAAACTTTTCAAAGGAATTTCCGATGAAGTGGCAGAACTTACCGTTAAATACGGCGGTTTATTGTGGGGCGAACACGGTAAAGGCGTTCGCTCCCACTATGGTGAAAAATTCTTCACGCCGGAACTTTGGAATGAACTCCGCTATATAAAATCGCTCTTTGATCCCCATAATCGCCTAAACCCCGGCAAAATCTGCACTCCTTTAGGTTCCGCAGATGAACTTTATGCCATTTTATCCCCTATGCGGGCCGACTATGATCGTCAGATTCCGATTCAAATACGGAATGAATTTAAAGGGGCAATGAACTGCAACGGTAATGGTTTATGCTTTAATTTTGATGAACACAGCATTATGTGCCCTTCCATGAAAGTGAGCAAAAACCGTGTTTTCTCCCCAAAAGGTCGTGCCGCTATGGTACGCGAATGGCTACGCTTACTCGCCAATGAAAATATCACGCCAGATAAGTTAGATTTCAAAAAAACCGAAATAAAACTGACCGCACTTGTAGCCCGTCTGTGCCATAGCGTACAAAAATGGCGGGGGGATTATGATTTTTCCCACGAAGTAAAAACTGCTATGGATACCTGTCTCGCCTGCAAGGCTTGTGCCAGCCAATGTCCGATAAAAATCGATGTACCGGCTTTTCGTGCAAAATTTTTCCATTTTTACCACAGCCGCTATTTACGCCCTGTGAAAGATCATCTTGTAGCAAATTTAGAATTTGCCGCCCCCTATATGGCTAAACAGGCTAACTTCTTCAATTATTTTACAAAATTAAAGACAACTCAACGATTAGCGGAGAAAGTTATCGGGATGACGGATTTGCCGCTACTTTCTATACCGAATTTACAACAACAGCTCGTAGAAATTGGCTATCATGGTAAATCATTGGAAGAATTAGAAAGTGTAAGCACGACAGAAAAAGAAAAAATGTTATTCATTGTGCAAGATCCTTACACCTCTTACTACGATGCCAAAGTCGTACGGGATTTTGTGGCACTCACGCAAATGTTAGGCTTTAAACCTATCGTTCTGCCCTTTAAACCAAACGGCAAAGCACTACATGTAAAAGGCTTCTTAAGCCGTTTTGCCAAAACAGCCGAAAATCAGGCGGAATTTCTTAACCGTGTATCCAAACTGGGTGTACCACTGGTGGGAGTTGATCCTGCTATTGTGCTTTCCTATCGTGACGAATATAAGGAAGCATTACAGGAAAAACGTGGTGATTTTCATGTGCTTAGTGCGCACGAATGGTTAAAAATACAACTCCATTCTGCGGATTTAAACCCTCAATTGAAAAATACCCCGGCTTTTGACCGCACTTTCCTTTGGCATTTCTTTCCTCATTGTACGGAATCCACATTTATGCCGAACAGCCCAAAAGAGTGGCAACAAATTTTTGAAAAATTCGGGCAACAACTAACGGTAGAAAAAGTGGGATGTTGCGGTATGGCGGGTGTATTTGGCCACGAACGACAAAACCAAACCATGAGCCGTGAAATTTACGATATTTCATGGGGTAAAAAACTCCATGGAAAAGATCCGCACTTTTGCTTAGCAACCGGTTACTCCTGCCGTAGCCAGGTAAAACGCTATGAGAATATTACCTTAAAACATCCGATACAAGCACTGTTGGAAGTATTAATCGGTCAAAAATAACCCCTCTTTCTTATCCCTCTTTTACCGATAAGAGGGATTTTACATTAAGGACAATAAATGATCTGGAAAAAAACATTTACTCTTTCACAACTCAACGAAATGGGTAAAAACTGTGCCGTTGGGCATCTTGGAATTGAAATTTCTGCTTTCGGTGAAGATTGGCTTGAGGCGACAATGCCGGTAGATCACCGCACAACACAACCTTTTGGTCTATTACACGGGGGGATTTCTGTTGCTCTGGCGGAAACCGTCGGTTCGCTTGCCGGATTGCTTTGTGTGGAGGAAGGTAAAGCCGCTGTGGGATTGGATATTAGCTCAAATCATCTTCGTCCGGTACGTGAAGGCAAGGTTACAGCAAAGGCTACGCCTATCAATTTGAGTAAAAATATCCATGTTTGGCAAATTGACATCCGCAACGATCAGGATAAACTTTGCCACGTTTCACGATTAACCCTTTCTATTATAAATTTATGACAAAAACAAAAAAAATCGGTGTTATTTTAGCCAATTTAGGGACGCCTGACCAACCAACCCCTTCGGCAATCTCCCGTTATTTATGGGAATTTTTAAGCGATCCACGCGTTGTCGATTTACCCTCTTGGAAATGGTTACCTTTACTCAAAACCGTAATTCTTCCTTTACGCTCCAAACGCATTGCTAAAAATTATCAGGCGATCTGGACAGAACAGGGTTCACCGTTGCTGGCCATTACAAAACAACAGCAAAAAGCCTTACAAGCCTATTTTGATGCAAAAGATATTGATGTACAGATAGAAATTGCCATGACATACGGCAATCCTTCTATGCAAAGTGCGGTTGATAAATTACTTGAAAATCAGCCGGAAAAAATTATTGTGTTGCCGCTTTATCCTCAGTATTCCAGTACTACGACCGGCGCACTATTCGATGCTTTCGCAAGAGCATTAAAGAGCACTCGCAATATTGTTCCTTTTGAATTTATTCACTCTTATCATTTAGACGAAAACTACATCAACGCCTTGGTTGAATCCATTAAAGTGCGGTTAAATCCTGACGAATTTTTATTATTTTCATATCACGGTATTCCGCTACGTTACGAAAATACGGGCGATTATTATCGTAAACATTGTAAAGAAACAACCATTGCCGTAGCGGATAGGCTCGGTTTAACGGAAAATCAATGGAATATGAGCTTTCAATCTCACTTTGGACGCGAAGAATGGTTACAGCCCTACACCGATAAATTCTTACAATCCGCCAGTATGCAAGGTATTCAAAAAGTTGCTGTCGTTTGCCCTAATTTTTCTGCGGACTGCCTAGAAACTATTGAAGAAATTGATGAAGAAAATCGTGCAAACTTTCTCAATAACGGCGGGCGATCTTATCAATATATTCCCTGTCTCAATGCCGAACCGGCACATATTTCAATGATGGGTAATTTGATTTTACAAAGAATCTAACAAAAAGCGGAGAATTCATTCCCCGCTTTTTTAATCCACTTCAATAAAGATTGGGCTTTCCGTTTCCCTTGATTTCAGTACGCCCACTTCATAAACATCAGTACCGGCGTTTTGCGCAATCGCTAATATTTCTTTTTCACTTTCCGCTTTCACCGCAACTAACAAACCGCCGGAGGTTTGCGGATCACACAATACGGCTTTTTGGTAATCCGTTAATCCGCCTACTTTATGCCTGTAGCTGTCATAATTACGTATCGTACCGCCCGGTATGCAACCTTCCGAAATGTATTCCGATACGCCTCCAAGAATAGGGATTTTATCGAAAAATAGCTCGGCATTTAGGTTTGAACCTTCGCAAATTTCAAGTAGGTGTCCGAGTAAACCAAAACCCGTTACGTCCGTCATTGCGGTTACACCGTCCACTTCAGAAAATTGGCTACCGATAATATTCATTTGGCACATTGTTGCGGTCGCCAATCCTTGATGTTCGGGTTTTAATTTACCTTTTTTCTCTGCAGTGGTAAGTACCCCAATTCCCAAAGGTTTGGTTAAGTACAGTTTACAACCGGCTTGAGCCGAAGCATTTCTTTTCACTTTTTCGGTATTAATCACACCGGTTACCGCCAAACCAAAAATCGGCTCCGGAGCGTCAATAGAATGCCCCCCTGCAAGGGAGATACCAGCTTGGTGGCAAGCAAATCGCCCCCCTTCCACAATTTTTTGCGCAATTTCTGCCGGTAGTTTATTGATTGGGAAACCTAAAATAGCAACCGCCATAATTGGCCTACCGCCCATCGCAAAAATATCACTAATAGCATTGGTTGCCGCAATACAACCAAAATCAAAGGCATCATCCACAATAGGCATAAAAAAATCCGTGGTACTGATAATCGCAGTACCATTTCCCAAGTCATACACCGCCGCATCATCTGCCGTATCATTGCCGACCAATAAATGAGGATCGACAAAATGTTTAAGTTGCGTTTGTAAAATTGTCCCTAACGCCTTAGGCGAAATTTTACAGCCTCAACCGGCACCATGACTGTATTGTGTTAAACGAATTTCGTTCACTATACCGTTTCCTTATGATAAATTGATGGCAAATTATACCTTTTTTCACACAAAAGTGCGGTCAAAAAATCAAATGTTTTTGCTATACTTTCGCAATACATTATTCAGTCTGACTTTCAATGAAACATAAACGCCCTACCCTACAAGATATTGCGGCTCACCTCGGTATCACCAAAATGACGGTAAGCCGTTATCTGCGTAACCCCGATTCCGTCGCACAAGAAACCCAAACCCGAATCGCGGCGGCGATTGAACAGTTTGGTTATATTCCCAATCGAGCACCTGAAATTCTGTCAAATGCCAAGAGTAAAGCCATTGGCGTATTGCTTCCTTCACTAACCAATCATGTTTTTGCCGATGTATTAAAAGGGATTGAGCTTATCCTAGACCAAGCCGGTTACCAAACTATGCTGGCACATTACGGATATAGTGTTAAAAAAGAGGAAGAACGTATTGAAAGTTTACTTTCGTACAATGTGGACGGGCTGATTTTGTCAGAAAATTACCACTCTTTGCGAACCCTCAAAATGATTGAAGTAGCAAATATTCCGGTGATTGAAATTATGGATAGTACACAACCCGGTATTCAACAAGTGATTGGATTTGATAATGTCGCTGCGGCACAAGCGATGGTGGAAACCATGATTAAACGCGGGTATAAAAATGTAGTCTATTTCACCGCCCGAATGGATAAACGTACCCAGCTAAAAATGCAGGGCTATGAACAAGCCATGAAAAAATATGGGCTTGAACCCTATAGCTTAATCACCGAAGAACCTTCATCTTTTACCTTAGGCGGAAAACAGCTTCGTCAAATTCTCGAAAAACGCCCTGAAACCAATGGTATCTTTTGCACAAACGATGATTTAGCCATTGGCGCATTATTTGAATGCCAACGCTTAGGTATTACGATTCCTACACAAATTGCTATTGCCGGGTTTCACGGACATGATGCGGGCTTTTCCGTTAGCCCCCAATTGGCCACTGTTATCACACCGCGTTTGGAAATCGGTAAAACGGCAGCCCAAGAACTCTTAGCCCGATTGAATAATGAACCTCTCACCGAAAAAATGATCGATCTTGGCTTTCATATTCATCTTGGCGAGAGTATGTAAAAGTGCGGTCAATTTTAACCGCACTTTTATCGTCAAAATAGTGATTTAAGTGCGTTAATACAGCGCTCTACGACTTCCTCAAAGCTAGCGTCAATATCAATATGAATCACATCCGGCTCATCTTCCCCCGGAACTTCAAGGGTAGCAAATTGACTTTTTAACATCTCCGTTTTCATATAATGTCCTTTGCGTTGTTTCATACGCTCAAGCACTAAATCAAAAGATCCTGCCAAAAATAAAAATTTGACACCTTCGTTACCTTCACGAATCAAATCCCGATACGTTTTCTTTAATGCCGAACAAACAATAATACCTACTTCACTTTTGTGTTCGAGGCTAAATGCGGCATCGCGAATGCGCTCAAGCCAAGGGGCACGATCATCGTCATTGAGCGGGTACCCGTTCCCCATTTTAATAATATTCGCACGCGGATGAAGATCATCGCCGTCAATCAATTTAATCCCTAAACGGTGTGCAATTTCTGTTCCAACGGAAGTTTTGCCTGTGCTTGAAACACCCATAAGGATGAAACTTTTTCCTTTACTCATAACATGCCTCACAACTATTTTTCTTAATCATATAAGAATTTTGATAAATTGTTACTGGTAACATTTTATTTTGTGACAAACATCACAAAAATTCTACATTTTTACGCTCACTTATAAACAATTATCACAATTTCTTTGAAGTCGATCACATTTATGAAAAAAGTACCTTTACCAAATTGTGATAAATAGATATGTTACCAGTAACATATCTTATGTGTAAAAGGAGAAAATATGAACATTAAAACATTATCCTGTGTGGTTAAAAGTGCAGAGAATGTAGGAATTATTGAACAAAATGTGCAATACGATGATAACGATCAACACCAAACACTTGTTCAAATCTCTCGCGGAGGAATATGCGGCTCAGATTTACATTATTATCAACACGGAAAAGTTGGAAATTTTGCGGTAAAACATCCCATGATTTTAGGACATGAGGTGATTGGTAGAATCGTAAAAACAAATGACCCCAATTTACGTATAAATCAAAAAGTGGCAATAAATCCGAGTAAACCATGCCACAGTTGTAAATATTGTTTATCGGGAGAAATTAATCAATGTGAAACTATGCGTTTCTTCGGTAGCGCTATGTATAACCCTCACGTAGACGGCGGGTTTACACAATATAAAATTGTTGATAACGCCCAATGTATTACTTATCCGGAGGATGTTGATGATGAAATAATGGTTTTTGCAGAACCTCTTGCAGTGGCGATTCATGCGGCAAAACAAGGAGGAGATCTTAGAGGAAAACGTGTATTTATTTCCGGTGTCGGTCCAATCGGTTGCCTGGTTGTCGCTTCAGTAAAGGCATTAGGAGCCCAAGAAATCATTTGTACCGATATTAGTCAGCGTTGCTTAAATTTAGCCCTAGAAATGGGGGCAACAAGAGTACTTCATGCTAATGATGATTTTTCAGAGTATGCGCAACACAAAGGTGAATTTGATGTGTCTTTTGAAGCTTCAGGTCATCCTTCTTCAATTGAACGTTGTTTAGAAGTGACTAAAGCAAAGGGCACAATTGTACAAATTGGCATGGGGGGCAATATCCCTAACTTTCCATTAATGACCTTAATTGCCAAGGAAATTAATTGGAAAGGTTCATTCCGTTTTGTTGAAGAATTTAATACAGCAGTCAATTGGCTGGCAACCAATAAAGTCAATCCGCTACCGCTACTTTCCGCTAAATTTTCATTTAAAAATTTCGAAGATGCACTAAAAATGGCGGGAAATAAAAATGACATTTCAAAAGTACAAATAATATTCTCATAGAGGAAAAATCACTATGAAAAACTTCTTTTCAGTAAAAGATAAAAATATTTTAATTACAGGATCTACACGAGGTATTGGATACTTACTAGCAAAAGGGCTCGCCGAACAAGGGGCCAAAATTATCATTAACGGTACAAAACAAGAAAATGTTGAAAAAATAGCCAAAGAATTCAATGACAACGGGTTTATTGCTTATCCCGTTTCTTTTAATGTGACAAATACTGCTGAAGTCCATACAGCTATTGACTATATTGAACAAAATATCGGTCCAATCGATGTATTAATTAATAATGCAGGCATTCAGCGTCGCTATCCGTTTTGTGAATTTCCCGAACAAGACTTTGACGACATTATTCAAGTCAATCAAAAAGCTGTTTTTATTATTTCACAAGCCGTTGCTCGATATATGGTGCAGCGTAAAAGAGGAAAAATTATTAATATAGGTTCAATGCAAAGTGAGTTAGGGCGGGATACCATTACGCCATACGCGGCATCAAAAGGTGCGGTAAAAATGCTCACAAGAGGAATGTGTGTCGAGCTTGCTCGTTATAACATTCAAGTGAATGCTATCGCTCCGGGATATTTTCAAACAGAATTGACAAAACCTTTGGTAGAAAATAAAGAATTCACAGAATGGTTATGTAAAAGAACACCGGCTGCACGCTGGGGAGATCCGGAAGAATTAATCGGGTCGGCTATATTTCTTTCGTCACAAGCATCTGATTTTGTCAATGGTCATTTGCTATTTGTCGATGGCGGAATGCTTGCGGCTGTTTAGGTTATTACATCAAATAAGGGAAATAATTTATGCTAATTTTCATTCTTGTCGCCTCAATAGCAGTTTTATTGCTATTAATTATTAAATTTAATGTCCATGCATTCGTTGCTTTAACAATTGTTAGTTTACTTACCGCAATCGCAACAGGCATTCCCGTAGACAAAATATTACCAACCCTTCTCACCGGTTTTGGAAATACTCTTGCTTCAGTGGCACTATTAGTCGGGCTTGGTGCAATGATAGGCCGACTACTTGAAATAACCGGTGGTGCAAAAGTATTAGCCGATACACTCATCAATAAATTTGGAGAAAAAAAGGCACCTTTTGCTTTAGGTATCGCTTCTCTCTTATTTGGTTTCCCGATCTTCTTTGATGCCGGTTTAGTTGTGATGCTTCCTATAATATTTAGTGTCGCAAAACAATTTGGCGGTTCTTTATTTAAATATGCGTTTCCTGCTGCAGGTGCCTTTGCTGTCACTCATGCTTTCCTTCCGCCACATCCTGGCCCAGTTGCTTCCGGAGAACTACTCGGTGCAAACATCGGTTTACTAACAATCGTTGCAGTAGTTGTTGCTATTCCAACATGGTACTTTGCCGCTTATCTATACGGCACATATTTGGGTAAAAAATTTCATCTGGAGCTACCAAAATCATTTTTAAATGTCACACCAATAAATGAAACGACTTTAACCCCTCCGAGTTTTAAAAAAGTACTTTTCATTCTATTACTTCCATTATGTTTAATCATGTTAGATACTGTTTTATATACGCTTACCGTAGCGAAAATGGTTGATGGTTCTTCATTATTAGTACAAAGTTTACGTTTATTAGGAAAAACGCCAATCGCATTGTTAATTACATTACTTGTCTCAATTGCTTTACTCAAAGAACAAAGAAGTTACGAACAAATCGAAAAAATCTGTGATAACGCACTTGGTCCGATTTGCGCTATCGTTTTAGTAACCGGAGCCGGCGGAATGTTCGGCGGCGTTTTACGAGCTAGCGGTATCGGCGATCAATTAGCCTCTATGTTATCCGATACAGGGATGCCTATTATTGTTGCGGCATTTGTTATATCAACAGCATTACGTGTAGCACAGGGGTCCGCTACCGTTGCCATCACAACGACATCTGCTTTAATTGCCCCAACTGTCGCTGCAACAACGGGACTTAGCCAATTCGATCTTTGTTTCATTGTTATTTCAATTGCCTCCGGAGCAACAGTCTTGGCACACGTAAATGACAGTGGATTTTGGTTGGTTAGTCGTTTTTTAGAAATTGATACGAAAACGATGTTTAAAACTTGGACGGTTCAAGAAACATTAATTGGCTTAGTCGGCTTCATTATCTCGCTAATCGGCAGTATCATTCTCTAACCCGAAAGAGCGATTCCATTTGTAAAACATTTCTAAAATTGACCGCACTTTGCTAAAATCAGCCATTATTTTTTCCGAACAAGGATAAACAATGGCTGATTTTCCTTTTATTATTGAGATTAATGAACAAAATCTCACCGAAGTTCTTCAACAGTCTCTTGAAAAACCGCTTGTAGTAAACTTTTATGCGCCGAGCCATAAAGAATCGGCGGATTTTTTAGCGTTATTGGAACGCTTGGCGGAACAATATCAAGGACAATTTACTCTCGGTAAAGTGAATTGTGAGGTAGAACAGCTTATCGCTGCACAATTCCGTATTCAAGCCTTACCCACCACTTATTTATTCAAAGAAGCACAAGCCTTGGATGCCTTTCCCGGTGCGTTGGATCAGCCATCGCTGTTACAACGCTTAAGCGTCATTTTACCAAAAGAAGAAGAGATTAAATTTCACCAAGCCTTGGATTTCTTGCAAGTTGAAAATTATGATGCCGCATTACCTCTATTAAAAGAGGCGTGGGAACTCTCCGACAAGAAAAACAGTGATATTGCTCTACTCTATGCGGAAACCTACATTGCAATGAAAAAAACCGAACCGGCACAAGAAATCTTAAACCAGATTCCATTACAAGACCGTGATAGCCGCTGGCAAGGCTTACAAGCACAGATAGAATTACTAATTCAAGCTGCCGATACACCGGAAATTCAACAATTAGCTGCAGACTATGCCCAAACCCCGACAACGGAAATTGCCATTAAACTTGCCATACAACTTCATCAAGCAAACCGCAATGAAGAGGCACTTTCTCTCCTTTTTAGCATATTAAAGAAAGAATTAGATGCTCAAAATGGCGAAGTAAAACAGCAATTTCTCTCTATTTTGAGTGCAATGGGCAACGCCGATCCATTAACAAACAAGTTTCGGCGCTTGCTTTATTCCCTACTCTATTAAAAAAACGGATAATCCGCCATGCAAATTGAATTAATTTGTCTACTAACTCATTAAAAATTAAGGATACTTTATGTCAGATATTAAACATGCAAAACTTTTAATTTTAGGCTCTGGTCCTGCCGGCTACACCGCGGCAATTTACGCTGCACGGGCAAATTTAAAACCGGTACTCGTAACAGGTTTACAACAAGGCGGACAGCTCACAACGACTGATGAAATAGAAAATTGGCCGGGTGATTTTGAAATGACGACCGGCTCAGGCTTAATGCAACGTATGTTACAACACGCGGAAAAATTTGATACGGAAATTGTTTTTGATCATATCAACCGTGTTGATTTATCTACCCGCCCATTCAAACTTTATGGTGATGTGCAACAATTCACTTGCGATGCCTTAATTATTGCAACCGGCGCCTCCGCTCGCTATTTGGGATTGCCTTCGGAACAGAATTATAAAGGTCGTGGTGTCTCTGCCTGTGCGACCTGTGACGGTTTCTTTTACCGCAACAAACCCGTTGCAGTCATTGGCGGCGGTAATACCGCGGTGGAAGAGGCACTTTATTTAGCCAATATTTCAAGCTGTGTTCATTTAATCCACCGTCGCGATAGTTTCCGCGCAGAAAAAATCCTCATCGACCGTCTCTACAAAAAAGTTGAGGAAGGAAAAATTGTGCTTCATACCGACCGCACTTTAGACGAAGTATTAGGCGATAATACGGGTGTTACAGGTTTACGCCTGCAAAATACCAAAACCAGCGAGAAAGAAGAATTGAATCTTGACGGCTTATTTGTGGCAATCGGACATTCACCAAATACAGAGATTTTCCAAGGGCAGCTCGAACTCAATAACGGTTACATAGTGGTAAAATCCGGTCTTGAAGGCAATGCTACCGCTACTTCCGTGGAAGGAGTTTTTGCTGCGGGCGATGTAATGGATCACAATTATCGTCAAGCGATTACCTCTGCCGGAACAGGTTGTATGGCTGCACTGGATGCCGAACGTTATCTAGATGCTCAGAAATAAATTGCAGGATGTGTAAGGTAAAACTTAACACATCCCGTTACTCATCATTGTGCGTGGATTTTCTAAATTCACGCCCGTCTATTCTATCCGAATTAGGATGAACGAGAACCTATGGACAAACTTCGTCAAAAATACCTGCAAAAATGGCTACATGCGCAACAGCAACCAATAAAAAAATTAATGCGCGCTAATATTGCCCTTGCCACATTCTCTTCCATCATTTTGGTGATACAGACTTATCTCCTTGCAACCTTGCTTGATAAACTTATCATGCAGAATATACCGCGTGACGAACTCATTCCTTATTTTATCGGCTTAATTTTCAGTTTTGCTTTACGCGCCTTAATTTTATGGATGCGCGAAAAAATCGGTTTTGAAGCCGGCCGCCAATTACGCAATCATATTCGCCGGCAAATTCTGGATAAAATTCACCTTGTCGGGCCGGCGACAATCAATCAAAAACCGGCCGGAAGCTGGGCAAGCATTATGCTGGAACAGGTAGAAAATTTACATAATTTTTATGCCCGATTCCTACCGCAACAAAGCCTTTCCGTGATTGTCCCGATAGTTATTTTGATCTCGGTCTTTCCGCTAAATTGGGCAGCAGCATTAATCCTAATGGTTACGGCGCCCTTAATACCGCTCTTTATGATTCTTGTGGGGATTGCTGCGGCAGACAGTAGCCAGAAGAATATGGACACTCTCGCCCGTTTAAGTGCGCAATTTTTGGATCGCTTACGCGGACTTGAAACTTTACGGCTTTTTAACCGCTCTTCCGAACAAATCCAACACATTGAAAAAACAACGGAGCATTTCCGTGAAACCACAATGGATGTGCTAAAACTCGCCTTTCTATCCTCTGCCGTTTTGGAATTTTTTACCTCTATTTCTATTGCGTTAATGGCAGTCTATTTTGGTTTCAGCTATTTAGGACAAATAGAATTTGGCACTTACAGCGCACCGCTTACCCTTTTTATCGGTTTCTTTTGTTTAATTCTCGCACCGGAGTTTTATCAACCGCTACGCGACCTCGGCACTTATTATCACGATCGCGCCGCCGGTATCGGGGCGGCTGATGTCATTGTCGATTTTTTAGAAACCGATTACCTCACCACTCAACAAAATAAGCGTACGATCACCTTTGAAAGTGCGGTTGAAATTCGGGCAGAAAATTTAGTCGTACTTTCCTCCCAAGGAGTACCACTCACCCAACCGCTTAGTTTTCATATTCCGAGCAATCACAATGTGGCGTTAGTCGGGCAAAGCGGAGCCGGAAAAACCTCTCTAATAAATGCTATTTTAGGTTTTTTGCCTTATCAAGGTTCATTAAAAATCAACGGGCAAGAACTACGTGAAAGCGATCTCGCAAACTGGCGCAAACATATCGCTTGGGTAGGGCAAAATCCCTTGTTATTGCA
This sequence comes from Rodentibacter sp. Ppn85, assembly GCF_001999335.1. Lineage (GTDB taxonomy): Bacteria > Pseudomonadota > Gammaproteobacteria > Enterobacterales > Pasteurellaceae > Rodentibacter. Next base: position 41,321 of record NZ_MLHS01000039.1, read on the forward strand.
AGGTACAATCAAAGAAAATCTGCTGCTTGGCGATATTCAGGCAAGTGATGAAGAAATTGATCGGGCCTTATCTCTCGCACAGGCTAAAGAGTTTACCGATAAACTAGGCTTAGACCACGAGATAAAAGACGGCGGTTTGGGCATTTCGGTAGGGCAGGCGCAACGTCTTGCCATTGCACGCGCACTTTTAAGAAAAGGGAAATTGATCTTACTTGATGAGCCGACAGCAAGCCTCGATGCCCAATCTGAAAATTTAGTGCTACAAACTTTAAGTGAAATAAGCTGTTATCAAACCACGTTGATGATTACCCATCGCATTGAAGAATTAAAACAATGCGATCAAATTTTGGTGATGCAACAAGGTGCAATAGTTCAGAGAGGTGATTTTTCACAACTCAGAAATAACGGTTTTTTTGCCGAATTACTCGCTCAACGACAACAGGATATCCAATAATGCGTGCATTACTGCCTTTTATACGTTTATTTAAGTTTGCCAAATTACCGTTAATTTTAGGTTTAGTGTTAATGATTTCCGGATTGGCTTCCAGTATGGGATTGCTTACCTTATCGGGATGGTTCTTGGCAGCAACCGCTATTGCCGGACTTGGTACGCTGTTTAACTTTTTTTATCCTTCCGCCAGCGTGCGAGGGTTGGCGATTGGACGCACGATCGCACGTTATTTTGAAAAAATCGTCACTCACGATGCCACTTTTCGTATTTTAGCTCAATTACGCGTCCAAGTATTTAAGAGAATTATTCCCTTAAGCCCAGCCGTACTCAATCGCTATCGTAACAGTGATTTGTTAAATCGCCTGGTTTCTGATGTAGATACCCTAGACAGCCTTTATTTACGTTTACTTGCCCCTTTTTTCACGTCAATCTTTATCACGATTGCCATGACAATTGGTTTAAGCTTTATTAATGTACCGCTCGCATTGGGTTTAGGGGCATTTTTATTGTTCTTATTAGTGCTGATTCCAATCATTTTCTATCGTTTAGGGAAACAGTTTGGCGAACCTTTAATCCATGCTAGAGCCAATTACCGCACACAATTTTTGGAATTTATTCAGGCCCAAGCCGAACTCCTATTGTTTAATGCGGAAAAACAAGTAAAAGAAAAAATGGCGGTAACTGAGAGAAATTGGCAAACGGATCAAGCCAAAGAAGCAAAATTAAGCGGATTTTCCACCGCACTTGTCCTCTTCCTAAACGGCTTGCTCATTTGTGCAATGTTGTGGTTTAGCAGCCAAGCGGATTTTGGTACGAACGAATATCGAGCTGCCTTTATTGCTCTCTTCACCTTTGCGGCGTTAGCTGCTTTTGAAATTATTATGCCACTGGGTACAGCATTTTTGCATATCGGTCAAATCATCGCCGCAGCAGAACGAGTAACCGATATTATTGAACAACAACCCTTAGTTGAATTTCAAGGCAACGCCGAATTTAAACCGCAAGAGCGATTAATTTCTGCAAAGAATTTGAGTTTTACCTATCCTGAAAGAGAAAATCTTGCACTGGACAACCTCATGCTTGATTTGGAACAAGGGCAAAAAATTGCTGTTCTTGGTAAAACGGGGAGCGGAAAATCAACATTACTGCAATTATTGGTACGCAACTATGATGCCAATCAGGGAGAGCTTTTACTCGCAGATAAACCCGTTTCACTCTATTCCGAACAGACGTTACGTGAGCAATTTTGCTTTTTAACTCAGCGGGTACATGTGTTTAGCGATAGTCTACGTCAAAATTTACAGTTTGCCGCCCACGAAAAAATCTCCGATGAGAAAATGATCGAGGTACTCAACCAAGTGGGATTGGGCAAATTATTAGATCAAACACAGGGATTAAATATATGGCTTGGTGACGGCGGTCGCCCTCTCTCCGGCGGTGAACAGCGCCGCCTGGGAATTGCACGAATATTATTAAATAATGCGCCGATTTTATTGTTAGACGAACCCACAGAGGGGCTTGATCGCGATACGGAATGCCAAATTTTACGTTTAATTTTACAACATGCGGAAAACAAAACCCTGATCATGGTTACCCACCGTTTAACTGCAATTGAACAATTTGACACAATTTGTGTAATAGATGAAGGGAAATTGATTGAAAAAGGCAATTACGACAGTCTAATCAAAAAAGAAAACGGATTTTTCAAACGATTAGTGGAACGGATATAAGAAAAAGAAGAAATTGGGCGGAAACCTTCCCAGCTTATTCTCGGCACACAGAAATTCCGACTTTGGCTGCTTTCTTCCGAACCTGACCGGGTAAACCGGACACCGTTGCGAGAGACCGAGAAGGTTTCCATTGATATCGCAATGCGACTGCGCGCTATTATGCAAGAATTAAATGACCATTGCAAAGATTAATTGCACACAATGATGAATTTGACGAGAATTTAAACCGCACTTTTCAGGAATGGGCAAAATGAACTATTTACAATATTACCCCGTTGATGTAGTGAATGGCGAAGGAACACGCTGTACTCTTTTTGTGAGTGGCTGTACCCATGGCTGCAAGGCTTGCTACAACCAAAAAAGTTGGTCGTTCAGTGCCGGCGTAGTATTTGATGAGGCGATGGAACAACAGATTATCAGTGATTTAAAGGATACCCGTATCAAACGCCAAGGTTTAACACTGTCCGGTGGCGATCCATTACATCCTCGCAACATAGAAACGCTCTTGCCTTTCGTACAACGGGTAAAACGTGAATGCCCCGACAAAGATATTTGGGTATGGACAGGTTACAAATTAGCAGAGCTGGATGAAAATCAGCGAGCTATGTTACCCTATATTGATGTCCTCATTGACGGAAAATTTGAACAAGAAAAAGCCGATCCAAGCTTGGTTTGGCGGGGATCGGCGAATCAGGTGATTCATCGGTTTAAACTTTAGCCAAACAACTTTATACTATTTTCCCAAATCACCTGTTTGACCAATTCCTGTGATTCATTGCGTAACGAACACAATGCCTTAAAACTTTCCACAATCCGCTCAGGACGATTCGGTTGCCCTCGGAAACCAAACACCGGCATATCAGGACTATCCGTTTCCAACACCAAGGCATCCAAAGGTAATTTTGCAATCGCTTGGCGGGTTTTATTAGCCCGTTGATAAGTAATGGTGCCACCGACACCGATTTTATAACCAAGATCCACAAACCGTTTGGCTTGCTCATAACTACCGGCAAAACCATGTATCACGCCATATTTAGGCAATGAAATGCGTTTTAAAAAGGTAAACACTTGATCATGAGATTTTCGGCTGTGAATATTCACGGGCAAAGCAAATTGTTTCGCAAAATAAAGCTGACTTTCAAAAAAATGGCATTGTTTTTGCCAAAGTTCGTCCGTTAATAAATCGGGGATCGCTCGTTCCAAACCAATTTCCGCCAGCGCCGTACAATTTCTATCGCGCTGTCCCAACGCTTGTTCTAACAGTGATAAATCATTTTCCGAATGTTCTCTAATATAAAGCGGGTGCAAGCCTAGCCCGTAATATAAATTTTGCGGATAAAGTGCGGTCATTTTTTGGATTGTTTTGAAATCCCGTTCGAGCACCGCAACAATCAAAATTTTTTGTACATCGGCTTGCTTGGCATTTCCTATTAATTGTGAAAGGGATTCGCCGGTAAATTGCTGCAAATAATCAAGGTGGGTATGAGTATCGAAAAAAAGCATAGTTATTTAATTTAGTCAAACGCTATTATTTTACTCTTGATCTTCCTGCTCAATCAACAGCCAATCAATTTCATCGCTAATATCCTCTTCCTCATGTAACCCATTTATAAAACGGGAATGACAACAATCACTATCCAATTCCGATAATGCCCAATTAGGTTCTCCTGCACGAGGATTCCCCTCATCTAATAAAGAAATAAATTGCTCAGTAACTGTTTGTGTATAGAGTTGCAAATACCTTTCTAACTCTTCAGGAGAAAGGCATTGTTTCACTTTTTTATGTAATGCGATAAATTCATCGCTTTCCTCCGCATATTCTTGGGTATAGTAAATATGCTTGCTCACCTCACGATTAATTTTTTCCAATTCTCTTAAAACAGCAAATCGAGCAAATTGAGGGATATTTTCTTTAATTTCACTGATTGCCCAAGAAAACGGTTTCTTTGAACCTGCTTTTCTCATTTTATTTATCAAAGCAAGCAAATTATTTTGTTCTTGTTCCGTAAGAGAATGAATTGCATTAAGGTAATATTCTCTTTGATAATCCTCATATTCTGCTTCAACAATTTTAATCAATTCTTCCATTAATGTTTTCCCCATTGGTTATTTTAAGTAAGAAAACCTGAGACAAAGCTCAGGTTTCTTTCTTTATTCTACGCTAACGGAATTAATCACCACATCTTCCGTCGGCACGTCTTGGTGAAAACCTTTACTCCCTGTTTTTACACCCTTGATTTTATCTACCACATCCATGCCTTCAACCACTTCACCAAACACGGCATAGCCCCATTCTTGCACAACGTTTTTACCAAACATTTCTTTAGAACGATGATCTAAAAAAGTATTATCCGCTACATTAATAAAAAATTGTGCCGTTGCCGAATGCGGGTCAGAGGTGCGTGCCATTGCAATAGTGCCGCGTTTATTGCTCAATCCGTTTGCCGCTTCGTTTTGGATTGGCGCATTGGTATTTTTCTCTTTCATTCCGCTTTCCATACCGCCACCTTGAATCATAAATCCATCAATTACGCGGTGGAAAATTGTGTTATTATAAAAGCCCTCTTTACAGTAATTTAAGAAATTTTCTGCCGTAACAGGGGCTTTATCAAAATCTAATTTAATTTTAATATCGCCAAAGTTTGTGTGTAACGTAACCATTTTGTTTTCCTTATGAAAAATTGAGGGCTACATTATTCCACAATCAAGCTAAAAGTGCTATAAAGTACGGTCAGTTTTTACCATATTCTACGAGCTTAACCATGCTAAAAATCTTCAATACCCTAACCCGAGAAAAAGAAATTTTTAAACCTATTCGTGAAAATAACGTGGGAATGTATGTGTGCGGTGTCACGGTTTATGACCTATGCCATATCGGTCATGGACGAACGTTTGTTTCCTTTGATGTGATCGCCCGTTATTTACGTTATTTAGGCTACAATTTAACCTATGTACGCAATATTACCGATGTGGATGACAAAATCATCAAACGAGCATTAGAAAACCAAGAAACCTGCGAACAATTAGTTGATCGCATGGTTGCTGAAATGTACAAGGATTTCGATGCATTGAATATTTTACGTCCGGATTTTGAACCGCGCGCCACCCATCATATTCCTGAAATTATTGCACTCGTTGAAAAATTAATTCAGCGAGGGCATGCTTATGTCGCACAAAACGGGGATGTAATGTTCGATGTGGAAAGTTTCAAAGAATACGGCCAATTATCCCGTCAAGATCTAGAGCAATTACAAGCCGGCGCACGGGTTGATATATCCGATGTGAAGAAAAATCCGATGGATTTCGTACTATGGAAAATGTCAAAAGAGAACGAACCGAGTTGGGATTCACCTTGGGGAGCCGGTCGCCCGGGGTGGCATATTGAATGCTCGGCGATGAACAGTAAACAACTCGGTAATCATTTTGATATTCACGGTGGCGGTTCCGATTTAATGTTCCCACACCATGAAAACGAAATTGCCCAATCATGCTGTGCTCACGACGGGAAATATGTCAACTACTGGATTCACTCCGGAATGATTATGGTCGATAAAGAAAAAATGTCGAAATCTCTCGGCAATTTCTTTACGATTCGTGATGTACTGAGCCATTATGATGCCGAAAGTGTACGTTATTTTCTGTTATCCGCCCATTATCGCAGCCAGCTAAATTATAGTGAGGAAAACTTAAATCTCGCTCACAGTGCGTTAGAACGATTATATACTGCATTGAGAGGAACGGATCAAAGTGCGGTCGCTTTTGGCGGAGAAAATTTTGTTGCAGTGTTCCGTAATGCAATGGATGATGATTTCAACACACCCAATGCGATTTCTGTTTTATTTGAAATGGCAAAAGAAATCAATAAATTAAAATCAGAAAATCAAGAGTTGGCAGACGGTTTGGCTGCCCGCTTACGCGAATTGGCAAACATTCTCGGATTACTTGAACAAGATCCCGAACAATTTTTGCAGTCGGGAGCTAATAATGAAGAAATCGCTAAGATAGAAAATTTAATCAAGCAACGTAATGATGCCAGAGTAGCCAAGGATTGGTCTGCTGCCGACACTGCCCGCAACGAACTCAATGCAATGGGCATTATTTTGGAAGACGGACCAAGCGGTACAATTTGGCGTAAACAATAATGTTAAAAAACTAAAAAGTGCGGTCAATTTTGATTGCACTTTTTAGTTAACTATTTTTAAGTACCCATTCAATAGGTTTGAATAATTTTTATGATCAAAGTCACAATTTTTCAACATTTTACTTTATTTATCTAATAACTTATTTACAATTCACTACCAATTGACGTAACAATCTTAAAGAACCCCTAGTTATATAAGGAATCCTATGGCTCTTTTTTTTAGTATCTTTCCAATTGTTTTACTTATTTATCTAATGGTAAAACGTAATGCTCTCCCTTCTTATGTTGCTCTTCCTTGGATTGCCGTGGTTGTGCTGATTATTCAACTTATTTATTTTGGTACCGATATTTCAACAGTCAGTGCCAATATCGTTTCTGCAATCATTGCGGTGCAAACTCCTATTACGGTTATTTTCGGAGCGATTTTATTCAATCGTTTTTCAGAAACGTCCGGTGTAACCGATACATTGCGTAAATGGTTAGGTAAAATCAACCCAAATCCGGTCGCACAAATAATGATTATCGGTTGGGCCTTTGCTTTTATGATTGAAGGTGCCAGTGGTTTTGGTACACCTGCTGCAATTGCCGCTCCTATTCTTGTCGGCTTAGGCTTTAATCCAATAAAAGTTGCCGTTTTAGCATTAATTATGAACTCAGTTCCCGTTTCTTTTGGGGCGGTAGGTACGCCAACTTGGTTTGGCTTTGGTCCGTTAAATTTAGCAGAGAGTCAAATACTTGAAATAGGTTCAATGACGGCAATTATTCATGCTTTTGCCGCATTAGTCATTCCACTCATTGCGTTACGTTTTATCGTTTCAGGAAAGGAAATCCGCCAAAATATTGTGTTTATTTATATTAGTATTTTTGCGTGCATTATCCCTTATTTCTTCCTTGCACAAATAAATTATGAATTCCCGTCTTTAGTTGGCGGTGCAATCGGTATGTTTATTTCCGTATTTGTAGCTAATAAAGGTATCGGTTTAACGAAAGTAGAAAATACATTAGATAATACGGGAATCAGAGGTAAAGAAGTAGCTAAAGCATTATTGCCAACAGGCTTGCTGATTTTGTTTTTAATCGTAACCCGTATTCAACAGTTGCCATTCAAAGCAATGATGAACGATGCAACAACTTGGTTTGCATTACAACTTGGCTCTCTCGGACAATTTGAAATCAGCAAAGGCTTAATTTTCAGCTTAAAAGAAATTTTCGGGACAAATGTAAGTGCCAGCTACAAGTTACTTTATGTTCCGGCTTTAATTCCATTTATTATTACCGTTCTAATTTGTATACCGTTGTTTACAATGAACACTCAAAAAACCAAAGAGATTTTTATTGGTAGTTTGAAACAATCCAGAAACCCATTTTATGCACTTGTCGGTGCGTTAATCATGGTAAACTTGATGCTTGTTGGCGGTGATGCTTCAATGGTGAAAATTATCGGTAAAAGCTTTGCTCAAGCAACCGGAGAATATTGGACTCTCTTCGCTTCTTACTTAGGAGCGGTGGGGGCGTTCTTCTCAGGTTCCAATACCGTCTCAAATCTCACCTTCGGTAGTGTTCAATTATCAACCGCAGAAATTACCGGGTTATCGACAAGCCTCATTCTAGCGTTACAATCTGTTGGTGGTGCGATGGGGAACATGGTTTGTATTAATAATATCGTTGCGGTAAACTCAGTTTTAAATATTCAAAACCAAGAAGGTGCGATTATTAAGAAAACTGTCATACCAATGTTTGTGTATGGTGTTATTGCAGCGGTAGTGGCATTAACTATTATTCCAATGTTTTTCAACGTTTAATGTAGAGAAATAACACTACAAACTTAGATTTTACTCAACCTAAAAGGAAGTATTTATACTTCCTTTTGTACTATAACAGTATTATAAATACGATTTTTTCTTATTCTTAATTTTAATAGGCATATCAAATGAATGTAAATTTTTATGTAACTTGCATTGCAGATGTTGTAAAAGCCGGTGTTGCAAAAAACACCGTTCTCTTACTCGAAAAATTAGGGTGCAATGTCATTTTCCTAGAAAAACAAGGTTGTTGTGGGCAACCAGCTATAAATAGCGGTTATACTAAACAAGCATTAGCCGGAATGAAAAATTTAGTTGAAACCTTTGAAGTAAATGATCATCCTATCGTTTCTCCAGCTGGTTCATGCGTTTCTGCAATTAAATATTATCCTGAATATTTTAATCGATTTGGTGAAACCGAATGGGCAAAACGAGCAGAAAATATATCAAAACGCTTTTATGATCTTACGGATTTTATCGTCAATGTTCTCGGAAAAACCAATATCGGGGCCACATTAACGGGCAAAGCTGTTTATCATCCTTCTTGTAGTTTAAGCCGTAAACTCGGTATTGTCGATGAGCCTCTCGCTTTGCTTCGAAACGTAAAAGGTTTAGAACTTCTTCCTATTCACAATCAACAGACCTGTTGCGGTTTTGGCGGAACATTTTCAGTTAAAATGGCGGAAATTTCCGGAGAAATGGTTACAGAGAAAGTAAAAAATATTACTGAGGTTGAACCGGATTATTTAATTGGTGCAGATGTGAGTTGCTTAATTAATATTGGCGGGCGTTTACAACGCGAAGGTAAAAAAGTAAAAGTTATGCATATTGCAGAAGTTCTAATGCAACAAGGAGAAGTTTAATATGTCCCATTTACAAACTAGCAACCTTCCTTTTAAAGAACGTGTCGAACAGCAGATTCACAATGAAATCATGCGTAAAGCGGTAATCAAGGCTCAGGAAACCATTGGTGCCAACCGCCAAAAAATGGTTGATGAATTAGGGCATTGGGAAGAATGGCGTGATCTTTCTAAACAATTCCGTAATCACGTTTTAGCTAATTTAGATGCCTATTTATATCAATTAAGCGAAAAAGTTACTCAAAATGGGGGACACGTTTTTTTCGCTGAAACGGCTGAAGAAGCAAGCGATTATATCCGTAAAGTTGCGCTAGAGAAAAAGGCTAGAACGATTGTTAAATCAAAATCAATGGTAACGGAAGAGATCGGTTTAAATTCAGTTTTAGAAACCGAAGGAATAAAAGTCGTTGAAACGGATCTAGGTGAATATTTACTCCAAATTGTTGGCGATAAGCCCTCTCATATTGTTGTACCGGCTATCCATAAAGATCGCCACCGTATTCGAAAAGAATTACATGAAGTATTGGGCTATGAAGGTACTGAGCAACCGGAAGAAATGAATGCGTTTATCCGTAAAGTTTTACGAGAAGATTTCTTAAAAGCGGATATTGGAATTTCAGGCTGTAACTTTGCCGTACCTGAAACAGGTTCGGTTTGTTTAGTAACCAATGAAGGAAACTTACGGTTAGCCACGACGGTTCCGAAAACACATATTGCTGTAATGGGAATGGAACGTATCGCACCAACCTTTAAAGAAGTCGATGTACTAATTACAATGCTTTGTCGCAGTGCCGTAGGCGCAAAATTAACCGCCTACAATACTTGGCTCACCGGTCCGCGTCTAGAAAATGAAGCTGATGGTCCGGAGGATTTCCATTTAGTAATTGTCGATAATGGACGCTCGGCGATTTTAGAAAGTGAATTCAAAGAAGTTTTACGCTGTATTCGCTGTGGAGCTTGTCTAAACACCTGTCCTGCTTATCGTCAAATCGGCGGACACGGCTATGGTTCAATCTACCCGGGACCAATCGGTGCTGTCATATCTCCCCTGCTAGGCTGTTATAAAGAGTTTAAAGAATTACCTTATGCTTGTTCACTGTGTAATGCATGTAACAGTGTTTGTCCGGTTAAAATTCCGCTAGCCCAACTCATTCTTAAACATCGTGAAAAAATGGTAGATCAAGGTATTACCCCAAAAATCGAACAGTTGGAAATTAAAGGATTCACATTTGCTAATTCCCACCCTAGTGTTTGGAATATGGGAGTTAAAGTAGGTGCAAAAGTCATAAGTAAATTTATCAAAAATGGGAAACCTGCTATTAAAGCGGGTGCATTGGGGGAATGGACAAAAGCCCGTGATTTACCGACTAGCGATGGTGAAAGCTTCCGTGAATGGTTTGCAAAACGGAAATAATTCAGACAAAGGAATTAATAACAATGAATTTAGAAAACAGAGAAAATTTCTTAAATAAACTTGCAAATAAAATGGGCAGAGCTCGACAACTAGAGCCAACCCCGATGGAAGAGCCGTTAAATGACTATCCTTCGACTCGCTTAACACATTTATCTCAAAGCGAGCTTTGTGATGAATTTATGAATTTCGCTAAAGTTTTATTAGTGGATATCGTTGAAACAACGGAAGAAAATGTTACAAAAGCGATCTTAGATGTCTGTGAAAAATATGGTGGCGGTAGCATTGTACTTAACCATGATTCCCGCCTCGAAAATCTTGGTATTATAGATGCTGTAAAAAACACTTTCGATAGTTACGTGTGGAACTACGATAGTAGTGACGAAAATATCATAAAATCAGCCAAGGCAAATATTGGTATCGTACATGGCGAATATGGGCTTGCGGAATCAGGCGGTGTCGTCTTATTTTCCGCTAAGGGAAATGGTCGCTCAACAAGTTTATTGCCTGAAAAATCAATTGTCGTCATTCGTAAAAGTGCAGTTCTTCCCCGTGTCGCTCAATTAGCTCAAATTCTTCATGAAAAAGCCCTGGTCGGAGAACGTATGCCATCATGCATCAATATTATTTCCGGCCCAAGTGCTACCGCAGATATTGAGTTAATTAAAGTTGTCGGTGTTCACGGTCCCGTTTCTCAAATTTACGTTATCATTGACGATTTGAACTAATCCCCTCTAAACCAATAAAACCAGCTTACTAGCTGGTTTTATATTTATAAATATAGACTCAATCCGCTTTGTAATGGTTTAAACCAGCCCAGAAATATAGTCTTTCAGATTATAAACATAGAATATTTTCTGAAACAAAGAAGCCACGAAATGTTGTTCCCATTTCACCTAAAAAACTACTATTCAAAAGCAACCGCACTTTTGGTGAATGTCTCATTTTTTGCTATACTTGCGCATTCATCATAATTGAATAATAAAGGAATAATTTATGGAACAAATGCCTGCTTGCCCAAAATGCCACGGTGAATATGTCTATCATGATTCAGTAAACTTTGTTTGTCCGGATTGCGCTTATGAATGGAACAGTGCTGAACCCGTTGAATCTAATGACGAGCAACTTATTGTGAAAGACAGTAACGGCAACCTACTTGCGGATGGTGATGATGTACTTTTAATCAAGGATCTAAAATTGAAAGGTTCATCTGAAGTCCTGAAAAAAGGCACAAAATTCAAAAATATCCGTTTAGCCAAGGGCGATCATAATATCGATTGTGGCAAAATCATGCTGAAATCTGAGTTTTTAAAAAAGGCATAGTGAAAAAGTGCGGTCAAAAAACAATAATTTTTATGACCGCACTTTTCCTTTAGCTTCTCATTTTATCTTGTTAAATCAACTACTTCTTTGACTAAACACTCCATCTCATCCCAGTTTTTTGACCTGATTAATTGTTTCTCCACAAACCACTACATTAGGATTTGCAAACTTAAGTTATCCGTACCTAATGCAGAAACATAATGAGCTTGAATATCATGAGAACTAATTCGACTCAGATAAGTAGCTGAATTTAATGTATCACCACAATAACTTTGCCTCATTTCACTGAATGGCTTACTGTTCAGTTCAATCATACATTTGCCGATAAATACAACTTTTTTCATTATTAAATTAGAAATAATATTTCTACTCCATTAAGATAACCAATTCATTGGAACAATCACGATATTAGGGAAAAATACCATTAACAGCATAATAATTGCGTATATTAGTAAGAATGGAGAAATACCTTTAGATAACTTTCCAATTCCTAATTTAGATATTCCGGAACCAACATATAATACAGTTCCAACCGGTGGAGTTATTAGTCCAATAGATAAATTAATTACCATCATGATACCGAAATAAGCAATGTCAATATTATATGCTCTTAATAGAGGTAATAATACCGGTACAAAGATTAATACAGCCGGAATTAAATCCATCACACACCCTACTAATAATAAAAATAGCATAATAATTAGCATTAGAATTGTTGGACTATCAGTTAATCCCTTAATTGTTTGAACTAATTCAGTTGGGATTTGAGCAACTGTTATTGCAAAGGCTGAGATCATTGCTGCCGCTGCAACAAACATTACCATTGAGGTTGTTTTAATCGTTCCGATAAAAACTTCTCTTAATTTAGCTAATGTTAATTCTCTATAAGCTGCACTAACTAATCCAGCATAAATTGCTGCCACTACTCCCGCTTCCGTTGGTGTAAAAATTCCTCCTCTTAACCCAACAATAATGATTACAGGTAGAAGTAAAGGCCAGAATGCTTTTTTGAATGCGCACCATCTCTCTTTTCCACTTTGTTTTCTTTCTAAACTTAAATCATTATTCCGATAAAGAATTTTCCAGACAAACCATAATCCTGAAACCATTAACAAACCGGGAACGGTCCCCCCCATAAATAGCTTAGTTATAGAAGCACCTGCAGTAATGCCATAAATAATCATAGGAATACTAGGAGGGATAACAACAGAGATAATACCTGCAGCACAAATAAGTCCTGTGGAACGGGCTGCATCATATTTTTTTGAAACCATCATTGGAATAAGTATTGCACCCAATGCTGCGGTATCTGCAACAGCAGAACCGGATAAACCTGCAAAGATTAACCCCGAAATGATTGCAACATAACCTAATCCACCTTTAATGTGCCCTACCATACTTGTAGCAAAATTAATGATTCTTTCTGATATTCCACCGTGTTTCATAATTTCCCCAGTAAGCATGAAAAACGGAATAGCCATTAGGGGAAAATTATTAGTTCCCATTACAAAATTTTCTGTAATTAATTGTGTGTCAAACATATCAAGATGATATAGCATAATGCTTGCACTTAGTAGCATTGATAAAGCAACGGGAACCCCAAGAAATAATAAGAAAAATAGACTACCTAAAAATAATAGTAACATTTTAATCTCCTATTTATCCAAAAACTTTTTGTTATCTTTTATTACACTAAATATAACAATAAAGAAATATGAGACTGATGAGATAACTGCTGCAAAATATAGAAAAGATGAGGATATTCCTGTTGCAGGCATTTTTTGTGTATATGTTAAAGCCATTAATTGTAATGCACCAAAAGCGATGAATATCATTGAAACCAGAACACATAAATTAGAAATAAGTGATACTATTTTTTTATATTTTTCAGGCAAGGATGAAGTAATAATATCAACTGTCAAATGGGTTTTATCTTTAGCAACTAAAATTATTCCTAAGAAAATCATATATACAAAGCAAATCCTGGAAAACTCTTCCGAAAAAGCAATACCAGAATCAAAAAAGTATCTTAGTAATGAATTGAAAAAGACGAGTGAAATCATAATAATTAAAGCCGATATAGAAATATATTCTAATATTTTATCCAAATACTTTACTATTTTCATGAGATTATTTCCTTACTCCTCCACTTTAATAGAATTAAAGTGGAGGATATATTTATATTTTATTATTTAGCATCATTAATTTTCTGAACAATATCTTTGGCCCAATCATACTTTTTATAAAAATCATCATATAAAGATTTTGAAGCACTTATCATGTCAGTCTTGAATGATTCATTAGGGACAATGATTTCATTTCCATGCTTAGCAAGATACTCTTTAACTTCAGATTCTTTCTCTATTGCTAATTCCCATTCTTTCTCTTGATATAATTTAGCTGCTTTTTGGAAAATAACTTGATCTTCTTTAGGAATTTTATTCCATGTTTTTAAGCTAATTTGTAATAAGCCGGGAGAGAAGATATGGTTACTCTGAATAATATATTTTTGTACTTCGTATAAACCAGAATCTTTAATTAGCATATAAGGATTTTCTTGACCATCAATAACTTTTTGTTCTAATGCCGTAAATACCTCACTAAGCGGCATGCTTTGTGGGTTAATATTCATTGCTTTTGCCCAATCTACAAATAATGAGTTTAATGGAACTCTTAAGCGTAACCCCTTGAAGTCATCAAATTTTTCTAATTTTTTATTTGATGAAATGACACGAAATCCATTCATACCATAAGCAAGTAATTTAATACCATATTTTTCCATTTTTTGACCAATTTCATTTGCAATTGGAGACTCTAATACTTTTTTTGCTTCTTGATTGTCTTTAAAGAGATAGGGCCACTCCCATACACCAAAAATAGGATCGACATTTTGTAATAATAAACCTGTAATACCAGCTTCAATAGTACCATTACGTAAACCATTTACAATTTGATCCTCTCCACCTAATTGGTTATTAGGATAAATTCTAATTTCATATCGATGATCTGTTTCATCTTCAATTGTTTTCTTAAAATATTCTTGCAATGCTATATGCGATGGATGCATATCAGAATTATAATGACCTAATTTAATAATTGTTTTTGCAAAAACGCTACCACTAAATAGTATGCTAGAAGCGAGCAATAATTTACTCAATATATTTTTTCTCATGATTTTATCCTCATTCTTGATTTTCTATCTAGAAAATAGCATTAATTTTTAAATAATTCTCTGGGTTGTTTGATAATTCAGAAATAAATTTAGGGATTTCCTCAAAATTTATACTTTTGGTAATGATATTAGATGCATTAATTTTATGTGTAGAAAGCATATTTAATGCTTCTTCAAATTCACCTTTACTTGTTCTAGAACCATAGATATTTAGTTCTTTGAATGTTATTAAATTAGTTGGTAATGGTGTTTCTGCTTTTGGCCACCCTGTTAGTGCAATTCGACCGGCAAAAGATGCATAATATAGAGTGTTTTTTATAGAACTATTTGCACCAGAAGCCTCCATTACGACTTCTGCCATGCGACCGTTTGTGATTTCTTTGATTTTGTTCCTGTCATCTTCCTTTTGAGGGTTGATGATATGCTCTATTCCTAAAGATTTCGCATACTCAAGTCGTTCATCTAAAATATCGACTAAAATAGGGGTTGCTCCATATTGAATTGCAACTAATGCAGCCATTAATCCGATAGCTCCCGCACCAATAATAACAATATGCTCATTCTCTTTTAGGTTTGCTCTATGTAAAGCATGTAAAGCGATAGTTAAAGGTTCAGCCAGAGGTAGTTGGTTGATCGGTAGATTGTAGGGTACTTTCGTTATAAGATGAGCAGGATGTCTAATAACCTCTTGCATCCCCCCATCAATATGTACACCAATAACTTTTAATGATTCGCAACAATTTGTTCTACCAATTGAGCACGGATAGCACTTACCACAGTAAACATAGGGATCGACTATAACGCGATCGCCAACTTTTACATTTTCAGGCATACCAATTCCACTTTCTATAATTCTGCCTACAATCTCATGGCCCAGTATTCTTGGATAGGTTACTAACGGATTTGTACCTCTATATGCCCCAATATCCGACCCACAGATTCCCATTGATTCAACTTGAATAAGTACGTCATTATTGCCTTTTTGAGGGTACGTAATTTCTTTTACTGATACTTTATTAGGCTCTTCTAAGCATATAGCTCTAATTAACTTTGTCATATTTAGACTCCCCATGTTTTCTTGACGGAATAAAAATTACTTGTTGTATTTAACTATGATATGATTATGGGACATTAAAAATCATTTTGGAATACCAAAATATTATTTTTGTGACACAAATCACAAAAATAAAAAATTGGAATACCAATTTTGGAAAAAATATGGAAAATATCACTAATAGAACATATACCCGAATTGGGGAGTATCTTAAGCGAGATATATCTCAAGGCATTTATGCTGTTGGAGATAAGCTACCGACTGAACGAGAAATTTCTGAAAAATTTGGAGTAAGTCGAACTATTGTTCGCGAAGCAATGGTAATGCTGGAAGTTGAAAAATTAGTAGAAGTTAAGAAAGGATCTGGAGTTTACGTTGTTAGGATACCTAAAGCTCATTCCAATATAGAAAATACTAGTTTGCCAGACGTAGGCCCCTTTGAATTATTACAAGCTCGCCAGTTATTAGAAAGTAGTATTGCCGAATTTGCGGCACTGCAAGCAACAAAGAAAGATATTTTAAATTTAAAGCAAATCTTACATCGAGAAAAAGAATTACTTGCTCTAAATCAAGATGACTACAGCGCAGATAAGGATTTCCATATTGCATTAGCAGAGATAACGCAAAATGATGTGCTAGTAAAATTACAAGAACAATTATGGCAATATCGTTTTAATAGCGCAATGTGGACTCAGTTACACGCTAGAATTTTACAAAACGATTATCACCATTTATGGATAGAAGATCATCACACAATTTTACTAGCAATTCAGAAGAAAAATGCTAATGCTGCTAGAAGAGCAATGTGGCAACACTTAGAAAATGTAAAAGTGAAACTGTTTGAGTTATCTGATGTAGAAGATCCACATTTTGACGGATACCTATTCAATACAAATCCGATTGTTGTAGGTATCTAACCACTTACAATAACATAGGAGTTTAAAAATGGAACAAACATGGCGTTGGTATGGCCCCAAAGATCCTGTTTCTTTATCCGATATTCGTCAGGCCGGGGCGACCGGTATTGTGACCGCTCTTCACCATATTCCCAATGGAGAAGTTTGGAGTATTGAAGAAATTGAAAAGCGGAAAACCGAAGTGGAAAATGCCGGTCTAACTT
>NZ_MLHS01000004.1 GCF_001999335.1 Rodentibacter sp. Ppn85
GGTTTAAATATAATAAAGATAAACTACTTTCCAAAAGCACTAAAATAATTATTAATAAATAATTTATTAGTTTATGGGATAGTGTTTATTTAAATGATAATTTCAATATATTACAGTGGGATAAATCCCACCCTACCAACAGGAGAAAAAGCATGTCAGTTAAAGGAGATATCGGCGTTATTGGGCTCGCCGTAATGGGGCAAAACCTCATTTTAAATATGAACGACCACGGATTTAAAGTGGTGGCATATAACCGTACTACATCTAAAGTGGACGAGTTTTTACAAGGGGCGGCGCAAGGAACGAACATTATCGGGGCGTATTCTTTGGAAGATTTAGCTGCAAAATTGGAAAAACCGAGAAAAGTGATGCTCATGGTGCGTGCGGGCGAAGTGGTGGATCAATTTATTGATGCATTACTGCCTCACTTGGAAGAGGGAGATATCATTATTGATGGGGGCAACTCCAACTATCCCGATACCAACCGCCGAGTGAAAGCATTAGCAGAGAAAGGAATCCGTTTTGTGGGCTCCGGGGTGTCGGGCGGCGAAGAGGGGGCACGCCACGGACCTTCCATTATGCCGGGTGGTAATGAGGAAGCATGGCAATATGTCAAACCGATTTTACAAGCGATTTCTGCGAAAACCGATAAAGGCGAGCCGTGCTGTGACTGGGTTGGAAAAGAGGGCGCAGGTCATTTCGTGAAAATGGTGCATAACGGCATTGAATATGGCGATATGCAGCTGATTTGTGAAGCCTACCAATTCTTAAAAGACGGGTTAGGCTTGAGTTATGACGAAATGCAAAACGTTTTCGCAGAATGGAAAAAAACCGAGCTGGATAGCTATCTGATTGATATTACGACAGATATTTTAGGATATAAAGACACAGACGGCACCCCGTTGGTGGAGAAAATCCTTGATACTGCCGGACAAAAAGGCACGGGTAAATGGACGGGAATCAATGCCCTTGATTTTGGTATTCCATTAACTTTAATTACAGAATCGGTCTTTGCCCGCTGTGTTTCTTCTTTCAAAGATCAACGTGTTGCTGCAGAAAAATTATTCGGCAAAACCATTGGTAAAGTGGAAGGCGATAAAGCGGTTTGGATTGAAGCGGTGCGCAAAGCCTTGCTAGCCTCAAAAATTATCTCTTATGCACAAGGATTTATGCTAATTCGTGAAGCCTCTGAAAACTTTGGTTGGGATATCAACTATGGTGCAACCGCGCTATTATGGCGTGAAGGCTGTATTATCCGTAGCCGTTTCCTGGGCAATATTCGTGATGCTTATGAGGCTAACCCGGATTTGATTTTCTTAGGCTCAGACGGTTATTTCAAAGGTATCTTAGAAAACGCCATAAGCGACTGGCGTAAAGTAGTGGCAAAATCCATTGAAGTGGGGATTCCAATGCCGTGTATGGCTTCGGCGATTACCTTCTTAGACGGTTATACTTCCGCCCGTTTACCGGCTAATTTATTGCAGGCTCAACGGGATTATTTTGGCGCGCACACTTACGAACGAACCGATAAACCGCGCGGCGAGTTTTTCCATACCAACTGGACAGGACGTGGCGGTAACACGGCTTCCACGACCTATGATGTGTAATTGGTAAAAACATACTATAAATTGACCGCACTTTTAAGGCAAAGTGCGGTTTCTTTTTATCTTATTCGGGAGAGAAAAATGTTATCTCAAACACGTTTAGTACAATTAGCCGAAATGGAAAATATTCTGAATGAAGCCAATGAGTTTCTGACGGAGGCGGAGACTTTTCTTGAAAAATGGCAAGCTTTTTTACCTAAAATGCAACGTTTAGAGCGTTATTATTTTGACGGCGATTGGTTTGCAGATTTTGAAGCCTATGAAAAAGGCGAGATTGTTAACTCGCAACCTTGCGGTGTGCTTTCTGAAGATCTTGTTTTTAATGCCGCTGCAAAGCAACAAACCCTTGCTATCGAATATTTAAAACTAATCAGCAAAATTTTGGATCAAAAAAATCGTTAGCCATGATTGTGCCAAAGTAAGATTCTTTTCTAAAAATGAACTTTTATTCAGTGATGTCAGTCTTACAATTGCTATCACGATGGATAGTTTTTAATTTTATATGGAGAGATTTTATGAAATTAATAACAAAATCATTGGTTATTGGTATGACACTTATTTCATTAGCCGCTTGCAGTAATATGAGCCGAACTCAAAAAAATACGGCTGTCGGTGCGGCAATTGGCGGGGCGGCCGGTTATATGATTAAAGGCAATACCGCGACGACATTAGGGGGAGCCGCATTAGGCGGTTTAATCGGTAGCCAAGTGGGCAAATAAAGAGAGATTATCGACCGCACGTTGTTTTCTTTACTAAAAGAATATTCAAAGTGCGGTCATTTTTTCTCAAGTTTTCTGTAAATAATCAGGGCAATTCTTAAATTAACGTAGTAAACTAAGGCGACAACAATCTTCTAGGAGATAACAATGAAACCTTATCTTATTGCCCCTTCCATTCTTTCGGCCGATCTTGCACGTCTTGGTGATGATGTTCAAAATGTGCTTAATGCCGGTGCGGATGTTATTCATTTTGATGTGATGGATAATCATTATGTACCAAATTTGACTTTTGGCCCGTCGGTTTGTCAAGCTTTACGTGATTATGGTATTACTGCGCCGATTGATGTGCATTTGATGGTTAAGCCGGTGGACCGAATTATCCCTGATTTCGCCAAAACCGGTGCGAATTATATTACTTTCCATCCGGAAAGTTCCGAGCATATTGACCGCTCTTTGCAGTTGATTCGTGATCACGGTTGTAAAGCCGGTTTAGTATTTAATCCCGCAACGCCGTTGAATTATTTGGATTATGTATTGGATAAAATCGACATCATTTTGTTAATGTCGGTAAACCCGGGATTTGGCGGGCAATCTTTCTTGCCTTCTACATTAAAAAAATTACAACAAGTACGCCAAATCATCGATCACAGCGGTTTTGATATTCGCTTGGAAGTTGATGGCGGAGTGAAAGTGAATAACATCGCAGAAATTGCCGCCGCCGGTGCGGATATGTTTGTGGCGGGATCAGCGATTTTTGACCAACCGGATTACAAACAAGTGATTGATCAAATGAGAAATCAACTTGCCGGAATCAAGAGATAATAGATAATCCTTTGTATTTTCCCATTATGTAGGGTAGAGAGATTGAATGAGCACACAATTTAAATTGATTGGCTTTGATTTAGACGGCACGTTAGTTAATAGTTTGCCGGATTTAGCCTTATCCGTGAATTCGGCGTTGGCAGAATTTGATTTACCGCAAGCACCGGAATCGCTGGTTTTAACTTGGATTGGCAATGGCGCACCGGTATTGATTGCGCGTGCATTGGATTGGGGAAAGGAACAAACCGGCAAAACATTAACCGAGGCGGATGTAGAAAAAGTAAAAGAACGTTTTAGTTATTATTATGGCGAAAATCTTTGCAATGTGAGCCGATTATACCCAAATGTAAAAGAAACTTTGGAAGCGTTAAAGGAGAAAGGTTATATATTGGCGGTAGTGACAAATAAACCGACCAAACACGTTCAACCCGTTTTGGCGGCATTCGGTATCGATCATTTATTTAGCGAAATGCTGGGCGGGCAATCTCTACCTGCTATCAAACCCCATCCGGCACCTCTTTATTATCTATGCGGTAAATTTGGGCTTGAGCCTCGACAAGTATTATTTGTAGGGGATTCTAAAAATGATATTCTTGCCGCACACGCCGCCGGTTGTGCGGTGGTAGGGTTAACCTACGGTTATAACTATAACATTCCGATTAGTGAATCCAATCCGGATTGGGTGTTTGATGATTTTGATAAACTATTAAAGATTCTTTAATTTTTCTCAAAAAGTGCGGTGAAAAATGACCGCACTTTTATTCTAATCAACCCGGTTCCCTTGAATTCATTAAACCTATCCCCATATAGTTTTCCAATCATTAAGATAGTTAGAGAGAAGATATGACGACCAAAAGAACACAATATACGATGCCCGTACTGCCATTACGTGATGTTGTGGTTTTTCCTTACATGGTGATGCCGCTTTTTGTGGGGCGTACAAAATCCATTAATGCTCTTGAAGAAGCGATGAATGAAAATAAACAGCTTCTTTTGGTTTCACAAAAACAAGCGGATTTAGAAGAGCCGACCATTGATGATGTGTACGATGTCGGGACGATTGCTAATATTATCCAGCTTTTAAAATTACCGGACGGAACGGTTAAAGTGTTGGTGGAAGGACAGCAGCGAGCAAAAATCAATCAACTTGAAGACAATGAACAATTCTTTTCGGGGAAAATCACACCGATTGAAACGACTTATGGCAATGAAAAGGAATTGGATGTTGTAAAAAGTGCGGTACTTTCTGAGTTTGAAAATTATCTGACATTAAACAAAAAAGTGCCGGCCGATATATTAAACGCACTCCAACGCATTGATAATGCGGATCGCCTTGCGGATACAATGGCGGCGCATTTGCCGGTGAGTGTTCGCCATAAACAAAGCATACTGGAACTTGCCGATGTTCAAGCACGTTTGGAATATTTGCTTGGTATGATGGAATCGGAAGTGGATATTCTGCAAGTGGAAAAACGCATTCGTGGCCGTGTGAAAAAACAAATGGAAAAAAGCCAGCGTAACTATTATTTGAGCGAGCAAATTAAAGCGATTCGCAAAGAAATGGACGATGGCGAAAATGAAGACACCATTGATGAAGTAGAGCAACTTCGTCAAAAAGTGGACGCTGCGGGGATGTCGGCAGAAGTGCGTGAGAAAGTGGAAAACGAGTTACAAAAACTCAAAATGATGTCGGCAATGTCAGCGGAAGCGACCGTTGTTCGTAGCTACATTGAATGGATGATTCAAGTACCATGGCATCAACGTACAAAAGTGAAAAAAGATATTACCAAAGCACAGCAAGTGTTAGATGCCGACCACTATGGCTTGGAGCGTGTGAAAGAACGCATTTTAGAATATCTTGCGGTGCAAGCGCGCCTCAATAAAGTGAAAGGGCCGATTCTTTGTTTGGTTGGCCCGCCAGGAGTGGGTAAAACTTCGCTTGGTCAATCCATTGCCAATGCAACGGGACGTAAATATGTGCGTATGGCGCTTGGCGGTGTGCGTGATGAAGCGGAAATTCGGGGGCATCGCAAAACCTATATCGGCGCATTGCCGGGCAAACTCATTCAAAAAATGGCAAAAGTGGGCGTGAAAAACCCATTATTCCTACTGGATGAGATCGATAAAATGGCATCGGATATGCGTGGTGATCCGGCTTCAGCTTTGTTAGAAGTGCTTGATCCTGAACAAAATACGACCTTTAACGACCATTATTTAGAAGTGGATTATGATCTTTCCGATGTCATGTTTGTGGCGACGTCGAATTCCATGAATATTCCTGGGCCGTTA
The DNA here is from genome assembly GCF_001999335.1 of Rodentibacter sp. Ppn85. Classification (GTDB taxonomy): domain Bacteria; phylum Pseudomonadota; class Gammaproteobacteria; order Enterobacterales; family Pasteurellaceae; genus Rodentibacter. The sequence continues at coordinate 5,435 of NZ_MLHS01000004.1, forward strand.
CTTGATCGTATGGAAGTGATTCGCCTTTCCGGTTACACGGAAGATGAAAAACTCAATATCGCTATGCGTCATTTGTTACAAAAACAAATTGAGCGTAACGGGTTGAAGAAAGGCGAGTTAGTGGTAGAAGAAAGTGCTGTTTTAGACATTATTCGCTATTACACCCGTGAGGCAGGCGTACGTAGTTTGGAGCGTGAAATTTCCAAAATCTGCCGTAAAGCGGTGAAAAATTTATTGCTGGATCCGAAACTGAAATCCATTACAGTGAATGCCGATAATTTAAAAGATTATCTTGGCGTGAAACGTTTTGAGTTTGGTAAAGCCGACACGCAAAACCGAGTAGGCGAAGTGACCGGTTTGGCGTGGACGGAAGTCGGCGGCGATTTACTTACCATTGAAACCGCATCTGTAGTTGGAAAAGGAAAATTAACTTTTACCGGTTCCCTTGGTGATGTGATGAAAGAATCTATTCAAGCGGCAATGACAGTGGTGCGATCACGTGCCGATAAATTGGGTATTAACCCTGAGTTCCACGAAAAACGTGATATTCATATTCACGTGCCGGACGGCGCAACGCCGAAAGACGGTCCAAGTGCGGGTATCGCAATGTGTACCGCTCTTGTGTCTTGTTTGACGGGTAATCCGGTGCGTGCGGACGTGGCAATGACAGGGGAAATCAGCTTACGCGGTAAAGTGTTGCCAATCGGCGGTTTAAAAGAAAAACTTTTGGCGGCGCACCGTGGCGGGATTAAAACCGTACTGATTCCAAAAGATAATGTAAAAGATTTGGAAGAAATTCCGGATAATGTGAAACAAAGTCTTGCTATTCATGCGGTAGAAACGATTGATGAGGTACTTGGCTTAGCACTTGAAAATCCACCGGAAGGCGTGGAGTTCGTTAAGATAGCAGCCAAACCTAAAACACCGCGTCGTAAAGCCGTCTCGAGAACAACAAGAGCGGTCAATTAATTAAATATTTTTTAGGGCTTGTGAAAACAAGCCCTTTTTATATCTTTAAACGCTGATTTTTTGACGATTCAAGTCAATAGTTGAAAAAATGTAATGTTATTGTTGTATAAGCGAAACTTTATTTTTGAGTTTGGTAAAAAATATGCGAATATGAAGTTTATTCTTTAACCAATCCAAAAGGATACGCATATGTCATCGACAGTTTCTCAAAAAAATAGCCGAATTCAGCATTTTTTAAAAGGCGTGGAATGGCTTGGAAATTTGCTGCCGCACCCTATCATTTTATTTATGTTGATGTGTGGTATTTTGATCGTACTTTCAGCAATTTTGCATTACTTTGATGTGAGCGTTTTGGATCCTCGTCCGAATCATTCCGGTGATATTCTTGTGAAAAGTCTGCTTAGCCAAGAAGGGCTTGCTTATATGGTCAGCAGTCTGGTAAAAAATTTCACCGGTTTTGCACCGCTCGGTACTGTTTTAGTGGCAATGCTCGGGGTGTCTATTGCCGAATCTTCAGGTATGATTTCTGCAGCGCTGAGAGGGTTAGTTGTTGGTGCTCCGAGAAAATTGGTGACTTTCACTATTGTATTTGCTGCTGTTATTTCAAATACTGCAGCAGAACTTGGTTATGTAGTATTAATTCCTCTTGCTGCAATGATTTTTCACGCACTTGGTCGTCATCCCCTTGCAGGGCTTGCGGCTGCATTTGCCGGTGTTTCGGGCGGATATAGCGCTAATTTGTTATTAGGTACGGTCGATCCGCTTTTATCGGGAATTACTCAAGAGGCCGCCCGTTTAATTGATCCGAATTATGTCGTCGGGCCTGAGGCAAACTGGTATTTTATGTTTGTTAGTACATTTTTAGTGAGCATTTTAGGCTATTTGGTCACAGAAAAAATCGTTGAACCTCAGTTAGGAAACTATGATCCCCAAGATGCGGATGATCCTTCAATTCTTCAACATAAAGTGGAAAAATTAGCGCCTAATGAGAAAAAGGGCTTAATGTGGGCCGGAATTGCAATGTTAATTTTTTCCTTACTACTTGCGTGGACAATTGTTCCTGAAGACGGCATTTTGCGTAATACTAAAACAGGGCTTGTAGCGGGTTCTCCTTTCTTACACGGTATTGTGGTCTTTATTTTTATCTTTTTTGCCATTCCCGGTTATATCTACGGACGAGTTACCGGTTCAATGAGATCTTCTCAAGACATCGTAAAAGCGATGTCTAAAGGTATGGCTTCGATGGGTATGTACATTGTACTGGTATTCTTTGCCGCGCAGTTTGTGGCATTTTTTAAGTGGACAAACTTAGGTTCAATTGTTGCGGTAAAAGGGGCTAATTTACTGATCAATCTTGGCTTAACGGGGTCTATACTTTTTGTCGGTTTCATTTTGGTTTGTGCATTTATCAATTTGATGATTTCCTCTGCATCGGCACAGTGGGCATTAACTGCGCCTATTTTTGTACCTATGCTGATGTTGGTTGGTTATGCGCCGGAAGTGATTCAGGCAGCATATCGTATTGGCGACTCCACAACGAATATTATCACGCCGATGATGAGTTATTTTGGCTTGATTATGGCCGTGGCGGTTCGTTACAAAAAAGATACGGGAGTAGGTACGCTAATGGCGATGATGATTCCTTATTCATTTATTTTTATCATCGGTTGGATAACGCTTTTCTATCTCTGGGTTTTTGTGTTTGGTTTACCGGTCGGACCGGGCTCATTTACTTATTTCTCAACGCCATAACTCAGCGGTATGTTGAAATTATTATCGATAATAGGGCTCTTAATACAGAGCCTATTATTTTTCTCATTAAACCTTCCTCTGTTCTTAGCTTATTCAAAATTAAAGTGAGAGTTAAAAGAGCAGAGCATCCTTTAAAATTTTTTCCGTTGTATTTTATAACGGCATAAATAAAATAGCGCAAAATATCTTCTAATCTATCGATTATCATGCTTAGACTTCCCCCACTTTCTCTTTACATCCATATTCCTTGGTGTGTGCAGAAATGCCCCTATTGCGATTTTAATTCTCATGCTCGGAAAGGTGATATTCCCGAACAAGATTATATTCGCCATTTACTACAAGATTTGAAAGAGGATTTAGCACGTTTTCAGGAAAGTATTCAAGATCGAAAATTACATTCTATTTTTATTGGCGGCGGTACGCCGAGCTTGTTTTCGGCGGACGGTATTGCTTATTTATTAAGCGGAATAAAAAAACAAATTTCTTTTGAAGATGATATTGAAATTACGCTGGAAGCCAATCCCGGTACGGTGGAAGCCGAGCGCTTTCAAGGTTATGTAAAAGCCGGCGTAACCCGTATTTCTATGGGAATTCAGAGTTTTAATGATGACAAACTCAAGCGTCTAGGCCGCATTCACAATGCGGAGGAAGCCAAAAGTGCGGTCGGTTTAGCGAAAGTTTCCGGTCTCAAAAGTTTCAACTTGGATTTAATGCACGGTTTGCCGAATCAAACCCTTGTCGAAGCCTTGGACGATTTACGTCAAGCCATTGAGCTTTCACCACCACATATTTCATGGTACCAAATCACTATTGAACCCAATACGATGTTTGCATATCGCCCGCCCAAATTGCCGGATGACGACGAACTTTGGGCTATTTTCGAGCAAGGTCATCAACTGCTCACGACAGCTGGTTATCAACAGTATGAAACTTCAGCTTATGCCAAAGCGGGTTTTCAATGCCGACATAATTTGAATTATTGGCGTTTTGGTGATTATTTGGCGATTGGTTGTGGGGCGCACGGAAAATTAACCTTTCCAAATGGTGAGATTCGGCGTTTTTCTAAAACTAAGCACCCTAAGGGGTATTTACGGGGCGAATATCTTTATGAAGAAAAAAACGTCCCTGAAATTGACCGCCCTTTTGAATTTTTTATGAACCGTTTTCGTTTATTGGAGACTGTACCGAAAAGGGAGTTTGAATACTATACCGGATTACCGCAAAGTACGGTTAAAAACCAGCTTGATTTTGCCCTTAAGCAGAACTACATCGTAGAAACCGAAGCATCTTGGCAGATTACCGAACACGGTAAATTGTTTTTAAATGAATTACTCACACTATTTCTACCGGAAGATTAATTAGTGTTATTTTTTTCATAATGACTTATCAAAATTTGCACTTGTTTATTTAATGCGTGCATATTAAAGTAACGTAATCGTTTACTTTTAAAAAGAAAGAGCAGAATAATGAATCAATTAGAAATGAAAAAATTGGCGGCAAAAGCAGCTTTGCAGTATGTGAAAGCGGATACGATTGTCGGAGTGGGTAGCGGTTCTACCGTAAATTGCTTTATTGAAGCCTTAGGTGCGATGAAAGATCAAATTAAAGGTGCTGTGGCGGCATCGAAAACTTCAGAAGAGTTGCTGCGCAAACAAGGTATTGAAGTATTTAGTACAAATGAAGTGTCGGGATTAGATATTTATGTGGATGGCGCAGATGAAATTAACCCACAAAAAATGATGATTAAGGGCGGTGGTGCGGCACTTACTCGGGAAAAAATTGTGGCGGCATTAGCAAAAAAATTTATTTGTATTGTAGATGAGAGTAAACAAGTAGATGTGTTAGGTTCAACTTTCCCATTGCCCGTGGAAGTGATTCCGATGGCTCGCTCGCAAGTGGGGCGAAAATTAGTCGCACTTGGCGGTGCCCCGGAATATCGTGAGGGCGTGGAGACGGATAACGGTAATGTGATTTTAGATGTGCATAATTTTGCTATTTTAAATCCGGTAGAAATGGAAAAAGAATTAAATAATATTGCCGGCGTGGTGACAAACGGTATTTTTGCGTTACGTGGCGCAGATATTGTGATTATCGGCACGCCCGAAGGTGCAAAAATTATTGAATAATTTATAGAAATAAATATAAGGAAGGCAAACATGACAAATAAAGTTTCACTCGACAAATCAAAAATCAAATTTGTATTGTTGGAAGGCGTGCATCAAAGTGCGCTGGATACGCTGCATGCGGCAGGCTATACCAATATTGATTATTACAAAAAAGCCCTTGATGGTGATGAGTTAAAAGCAGCGATTAAGGATGCGCATTTTATCGGTTTGCGTTCTCGTACGCATTTAACCGAGGCAATGATTGATGCCGCACCAAAACTTATTGCCATAGGCTGTTTTTGTATTGGCACTAACCAGGTTGATCTTAATGCGGCAAAAGCGCGGGGGATTCCGGTATTTAATGCACCATTCTCAAATACCCGTTCGGTAGCTGAATTGGTTTTAGGTGAGATTTTGCTTTTAATGCGTAATGTTCCGCAAGCCAATGCGGAAGTACATCGCGGTATATGGAATAAATCCGCTGTCGGTTCGCATGAAGTGCGTGGTAAAAAATTAGGTATTGTAGGTTATGGTCATATCGGTTCTCAATTAAGCATTATTGCCGAGTCCTTGGGTATGGATGTGTATTTCTACGATATTGAAAATAAATTGCCGCTAGGTAATGCGAAACAAGTACGTAGTTTAGAAGAATTGCTTGGCTCTTGTGATGTAATTTCTTTACATGTGCCGGACTCACCTTCGACCCGTAATTTAATGAGTGCGGAGCGTATTGCACAACTGAAACAAGATTCTATGCTAATCAATGCGGCACGCGGCTCGGTCGTCGATATTGAGGCGCTTGCCCAAGGATTAAAAGAAGGCAAAATTCGAGGTGCGGCTATTGATGTGTTCCCTGTTGAACCGGCTTCAATCAATGAAGAATTTGTCTCACCGTTACGAGAGTTTGATAATGTTATTTTAACGCCGCATATTGGGGGATCAACGGCGGAAGCTCAGGAAAATATTGGCTTTGAGGTGGCGGGAAAATTCGTGAAATATTCCGATAACGGCTCAACATTATCCTCTGTGAATTTCCCGGAAGTTTCCTTACCGGAACACGAAGGCACCAAACGTCTATTGCATATTCACGAAAATCGTCCGGGTGTGTTGAACAAGCTTAATCAAATTTTTGTAGAAGCCAATATTAATATCGCCGCACAGTACTTACAAACCGATCCTAAAATTGGTTATGTAGTGGTGGATGTGGAAACGGAAAATGCAGAACCGCTATTAGTTAAATTGCGTGAAATTGACGGCACAATACGGGCTAGAGTGTTATATTAGAGTAAAAAAAGTGCGGTTAATTTAACCGCACTTTTTTAGTAAGTTAAAGAATGTGTTGATATTGCTCCAACATTTCTTTTGGCCACACGCTCGATTGAACCTCACCAATATGCTTCTTACGCAACAAGAACATTGTTAAACGTGATTGACCGATTCCGCCACCAATCGAGAGAGGTAATTTTCCATTTAGCAACTCTTGATGCCAATCCATTTTTAAACAATCTTCTTTGCCGGTTAAACTCACTTGCAAGCGAAGTGCGGATTCATCGACACGAATTCCCATAGAAGAAAGTTCAAATGCCGTATTAAGTTGCTCGTTCCACACAAGAATATCGCCATTTAAACCTTTGTAGCCGTTTTCGGATTCCGTTGTCCAGTCGTCATAATCCGGTGCGCGCCCATCGTGTGGTTTACCATCGGATAATTTACCGCCGATACCAATTAAAAATACTGCACCATATTCTTTACAGATCGCATTTTCCCGTTCTTTGCTGGAAAGATCAGGGTAACGTTTTACTAAATCTTCACTATGCACAAAGGTAATTTGTTTTGGCAAAATGGAAGGGATGTCAAAACGGGCTTCTACCGCAAGTTCCGTTAAACGAATTGCACGATAAATTGAATTGACGGTTTCCTTTAAGTAAGCAAGGTTACGGCGACCTTCCGGAATCACTTTTTCCCAGTCCCATTGATCCACATAAATGGAGTGGGTTGGATCTAAAGAATCCTCATCGGGACGTAAGGCTTTCATATGAACAAAAAGACCTTCCCCCTCTTTAAAATGAAAACGTGCTAGAGTATGACGCTTCCATTTTGATAAGGAGTGAACTACTTCATATACGGCATTCGGAATACATTTCACATGTACTTGAACTGCTTTCTCAATACCGGATAAATTATCCTGCATTCCGTTGCCCACTTCACTAAGGATTGGTCCTTGAACTTCAATAATACCAAGTTGTTCGATTAGGTTTTGAGTAAAGGTATTTTTAACAAAACTAATTTCTTGTTGTTGCAAAATAAACGTTTTCTTCATATTTTCCGCCTGTTTCTAATAATAAGTGATGTTTTGCGTATTATTCAATAAACTGTAATTATTTCTCAAGTATTTTATTTACATTTCAAATAACTTTGAATAATATCTAATTAAATGATGGTTTATTAGAATAATTCTAAAGGAGGCTGTTTTATGCACAATATTGATAACCTCGATCAACAAATTCTCCGTGTACTGACTAAAGATGCGCGCACGCCCTATGCAGAAATGGCAAAAAATTTTGGTGTCAGCCCCGGCACAATTCATGTTCGTGTGGAAAAAATGCGCCAATCCGGTGTGATTGAAGGCACCAAAGTGATTATTGATGAACGTAAACTCGGCTATGACGTTTGCTGCTTTATCGGGATCATTTTGAAAAGTGCGAAGGATTACGAAAAAGTGATTAAAAAACTGGAAACCTTTGATGAAGTAGTGGAGGCCTATTACACCACGGGAAATTACTCCATTTTCATCAAAGTGATGACTCATACCATCGCCGAATTGCATTCTGTTCTCGCCACGAAAATTCAGCTCATTGATGAGATCCAATCCACCGAAACATTGATTTCAATGCAGAATCCTATTTTGAGGGATATTAAGCCGTAGCTCCCCTAAACTAATTACAGCAAAGAATACGAGACAAAATAGTAGTAAAAAGAGTAGCTAATACTCTTTTTACTGTATTGTGTTTCATATAATTCATTTAAACGTTTTCCCGATCCGCATTCCGTTTGCACGATATATCGTGCAATCCGAGAAATTGAGCAGTCTACGACTTTCTCCTACATTGTAAAAAAACAAAATGTAATGGAGAAAAATTATGCCAAAAGAAATTGCTCTCATGTTAATGAGCCACGGAAATTTCGCCCAAGCAGCGATGGAAAGTGCCGAATTAATTGTAGGGAAACAAACCAATTTTGATACGTTATCGGTCTTTACCGTGGATAACGTCACCCATCTTAAACAAGATTTATTGCAAAAAGTGAATGCGTTGGATACTGAAGCTGGGTTGATTTTTTTAACCGACATTCTCGGCGGTACGCCTATGAATTTGGCCTCTCACTTACTAACGAAAGAAAACATTTTAGTCTGTTGTGGCTTAAATTTACCACTGTTGCTAGATGTACTAATGAACCGTGATTTACCATTTGATGAAATGAAATCACTCATTCAAACAGCCTATCAAAACGGATTAACCATTCGAGATTTCAATGATTTACAAAAACAGGAGGATGAAGATGATTTGCTTTAGTCGTATTGATGATCGCTTAATTCACGGCCAAGTCGTTACAACTTGGGTCAACCTATTCAAAGTGGAACAAATTGTGGTTCTAAACGATAAATTAGCGACCGATCAAACTCAAAAAAATATTTTAGCCATGGCTGCTCCACAAGGAATCAAAGTCGTTGTACTGACAATTGAAAAATTTGCGGAAATCTATCAAACCAAAGGGCTCAGTAGACGCACAATGTTGCTGTTTACCAACAGTATTGATGTGTTATCAACCGTCAATGCAGACGTTCCTATTAATGAACTAAATGTTGGCGGAATGCGTTTTCAAGAGGGGAGAACCCAATTAACCAAAGCTTTATCCGTGACTAACGAAGAGCGTTCGGCTTTCCAACAACTTTTGGATAAAGGGGTTACGGTTACTATTCAAATGGTACCAAATGATGAAAAAGTAAACTTAACGGAGGTGATTAAATGATAACTGCACTTTTCGTTGCATTATGGGCAGGCATTTGTGCAATTGACGATATAGGTACGCAGATGATTAGACGACCACTATTGATTGCAACGGTTGTCGGACTAATTATGGGCGATTTACAAACCGCACTTTTAATTGGTGCAACCTTAGAAGTGATGTGGATGGGTGTAGGGAATGTCGGTGCTTATTCTGCGCCAGATATGATTTCAGGTACTGCAATTGGCACGGCATTAGGCATTGCCGCAGGAGGGACGGAAGCGCCGATTGCTCTTGCCGTTCCAACCTCATTACTTGCTCAACAACTTTTGATTTTATACCGTTCGGGCATTGTAGCCCTAAACCCAATTGCAGAGCGTTGGGCCGAAGAAGGAAATTTCGATAAAATTTTTCGCATACAATATATTCCGATGACCATCGCTTTCTTGATTCGTGCCGTACCGACCTTTTTAGCTGTCTATTTCGGTGCGGATTTAATCGCACAAATCGTGGCACAATTACCAGATAAAATTATTACTGGTTTGAATGTTGCTGGCAAAATCATTCCAGCTATCGGTATTGGTTTACTCATGTTAATGATGTTGAAAAAAGCAGAACTCTGGCTCTTCTTAGTCGCAGGTTTCACGCTCGCTGTTTATCTTAAATTATCCGTATTACCGATAACCCTAATTGCCTTGCCGTTAGCCCTAATTTATGACTTGGCAATTCATAAAAATACTCAAGCGGTAGCTTCCAATCAAAATACTAATGATGAGGACTATGACCTATGACCCAGCAAACTTCACACAAAATTACTAAACAGGATTTAAACAAAGTCTTTTGGCGAATGCAGTTACTCAATGTCACCAATAATTATCAGTCTATGCAGGCTATCGGTTTTCTATCCAGTTTTATTCCTGTTTTAAAACGACTTTATCAAGACAAACCTAAAGAGCAGAAAGTCGAGGCAATGAAACGCCATTTAAAATTCTTTAATAGCCACGTCAATTCGGATGCCTTAATTCTAGGTATTGCTGCTGCGGTGGAAGAGTCCACCAAAGAAAGTGAAAAAGAAACGGTTACCGCAATAAAAACTGGTTTAATGGGACCATTAGCTGGTTTGGGCGACAGCATTCTAAAATTTACTTGGCTCCCTATCTGCGGCAGTATTGGGGCGGCTCTCGCACTAAACGGCAGTATATTAGGCCCGATTTTAATGTTCCTGCTTTACAATATTGTGAATGTCGCCTCCAAATATTATGGCATTCATTACGGTTATCATAAAGGTATGGATATGATTAACGGCAACAGCAATATTTTGCAACGTGTCAGCAATATGGCAAATGTTGTCGGGCTAATGGTCATTGGCGCATTAATTGCCTCAGTGGTAAGGGTGAAATTCGGTGTCGAATTTAGTGTGGGTGAAAATACAATAAAACTCCAAGAAATGTTCGATAAAGTTATGCCTGGTTTGTTCAGTTTGTTAGTGACGATCGGTGTTTATTCGATACTAAAGAAAACCAACGGTAAATATGCTGCTACGCTGATTATCGGCACAATGCTACTTTGCATTGCCCTCGTGTACTTAGGAGTGTTGGTAAAATGACGGCAAATTTACAACAGCAAGCCCAATTACGAACACTTCCTATTGAGGGAATGAATAACTTTCGTGATATGGGGGGCTATCTCACAAAGGATCACAGAAAAGTCAAATGGCAAAGGCTTTATCGTTCCGATCATTTATACAATGCGACTGAAAATGGGATCGCAATGTTAAGACCTCTCAATATTCAGGCTGTGATCGACTATCGTAGCCCAAATGAAATTGCCAAATATCCCAATAAAATAATTGGAACGGAGCAAACTTACCAGTTTGATCCTAATGCTCATACAGCAGAGTTGGCGGCACAATTCACCTCATCAAAAGAAAACGAAGATGAAAATTTAGTGAATAAAATCATTGAGCAAAAACAACGTGGCTGGTTAGTGCATTACGATGATATTGTGATGACCCAATACAAAAATTTTGTGGAGAAATCGGAATGTCGGCAGGCCTTTTCCGCTATGCTAAAAGTTGCCGCTAATTTAAAGGGCGGAGCTTTTATCCAACATTGCCGAGGAGGAAAAGATCGCACTGGTTTTGGCGCAATGCTTTTGTTAGGGGTGCTAGGTGTCGATAAAAATCAAATAATTGATGATTATATGCTGACCCATATCAATCGCTTGGAACGTAACCGTCAAAAAATGGCGATTTACCGCCAAATCACCCAAGATCAAGAGGTGCTTAATTATCTCTACTCGCTAATTGATACCAAGCCCGAGTTTATTGAAATGTCGATCAATACGATTGATCAACAATATGGTTCAATTCAACGCTATGCCGAGCAACAACTTGGTATCAGCCGAGCAGAAATCTTTCAATTACAAGCGGATTATCTTGAATGATCGGATAATATCTTCTCAAAGTGCGGTCAATTTTGCCGATGTTTTTGCATTAGTCCGCACTACTCAATAATTGAGGTTTAACATGAAAAAATCATGCCTTTTGTTACTCTGTGCTGTGAGCTTTTTATCAAATTATGCAGCAAGTTCTGTTCATACTACGCCAAATACCGACTATCATCTGGAGAAACTCTTTATTTTTAGCCGACACGGTGTCAGAACTCCGATTATTAAATCGGATAGTAAACTCACACAAATCACCTCTTATCAATGGACTGCTTGGCAAGAATCACCGGGAGAATTAATGTCCAAAGGGGCTGACTTGGAAGTTAAATTCGGGCGTTATATTCGAGATTACCTCAATCAACAAGGTTTAACAAAAATCAACCAATGTTTACCACCAGAACAAGTATTGATTTATACCAATAGCCTTCAACGAACATTAGCAACAGGCCAAGCATTGACATTGGGGCTCTTCCCAGGTTGTGGTATTCAACCAGTAAATCATGTAGCCTTTGGCACAATGGATCCAGTGTTTAACCCGATTGTGCGTAGTAGTAGCGAAACATTCAAACAAGCGGTCATTTCACGTATTCCATTAAAACAAGCTCATCAAAAATTACAAACAGCGTATCAAGTTCTCGGTGAAGTCATTAACTATGCTCAATCTCCACAGTGTCAAGGAAAAACCGATTGTATGTTTTTCTCTGAAGAAGGGAAATTGAAGGTGGAAAAAGGAAAAGAAGTAGGAGTATCAGGAACATTACGTCTAGGGAAAACTGTCGTAGATAATTTATTAATTGAACTCTATGCAAACCCAACTTCATCGAAAATGCTTAGCCAATTAACACCAGAAAAATGGGAAATCATCAATCAAATTAAAAATGAATATTTCACAGTGCTACGAGGCGAAAAGTTCATCGCAAGCCACCTTGTCCAACCCTTAGCCACATTTATGCAGCAAGAATTGCGCAATTCCCAACGAACAATTAGTCTATTGGTCGGACATGATACCAATATTATTACCCTACTCGGAGCATTAGGGGTAAAATCATACCGCTTGCCAAATCAGTATGAATCTACGCCAATCGGGGGAAAAGTCTTTTTTGAAATATGGCGGGATAAAAAGAATAATACAAGATGGGTTAATACGCAGTATATTTATCAAAGCATTGAGCAAATTCAAAAAAATGAAGCATTGACTTTAGCGACTCCACCACAAGCAGTGCAACTCCATTTTGAACAATGTAATGAAAACGAATTGGGATTTTGTGCATATTCGGATATTGAAGCGAAATTAACAGAAATTATAAATCAACAATCTGATTAGCTGAATAAAGACTGCTCTTATCTGAGTAGCCTATTTTTTAAAAGGAGGTTAAATGGATATTAGTCAAATTGTAAGGATATTGGATAAGAATAAACGTTATAAAGCAATTTTTTTGCTACTATTGAGAAATAATCAATATATCAATAGTGAAAAGTTATCCACCGAAATACAGGTAAGTAGCCGCACAATAAAAAATGATATTAAGTATTTAAAAGAAGCACTGGAGAAATACCAAATTCTTATTTTGTCTAAATCGGCATACGGTTATAAATTAAACATTGAGCAAGAAGATCTTGCCAATGCCCTTCTTTCACACTTTCAGATTTCGCAACTTTCAAATATCAATAATAAGTTTGAACATCGGGTAAACTATATTTTACGCAGGTTACTTTCTAGCGATCACTACATTAAAATTGAACAACTACAAGAAGCATTATTTTTAAGTTTTAATAGTTCATTAAGTAAAGAGCTATGTCAAGTGAGAAAAAAACTCGAACAATATGATCTGAAATTGATGAGCAAGCCTTACCATGGTATAAAAATTGAGGGTGCGATTTTTAAGAGAATCATGCTTACGGTTAGAATGTATAAATATTTTAACTATAAAACTAAACCAAACTTTTTCATACCTCAATTTAATCAGTTTTTTTATCACTCTAATAAAGAAAAAATTCGGTTGATTTTAAATAAAACATTAATTAAATCAGACATTGTGCTTTCTGACATTTATGCAGAGCGGTTTTTGCTATATTTAATTTATTTTTATCACCAGTATGAGCATAAACAAGATTATCGTATTGATTTACCCGTCTTACCTTTTCATTATAAGAAAACAAAAGAATATCTATTTTTAATCCAGCTGCTTGAAAATCTACAAAAAGAGGAGATAGCTTGCTATTTCTCTGCAGAAGTAATGCGTTTTCTCACTTATGTTCTTATTATGAGTAATGATCTTTACCGTTATGCCGATTGCAGTAAGGAAAACTACAATAACCTCATCAAACAAACAACCGAAATTCATCAATTTATTTTTAATGAAATTGCCGCTATTTTACAGGTAGATATTTCATCAGATTACACAGGATTTAAAGATTTGTTTAAATTACTCATCCCAATCACAATGAAAATTTCACTTGGTGTATCTGATGATGTGGATCTTGGTTTTTACAATACGAATATTATTCAATCTAACCCTTTACTACAGAAAGTGGTTGAACGTTTAAACAAGGTATTTAAACAGAAATATTATTATCAATTCTCACAGAGGGAAAATTATTTTATTTTTGATGT